>NZ_JCAMOR010000004.1:0-258498 GCF_059512385.1 Bradyrhizobium sp. Crot121
GCTCGCCCGCCAGAATGCGGCGGACCGCTTCGAGCTTGAACTCTCGGCTGAAAACACGGGGAGATTTGTTGGGCATATGTTCTCCGTTAGAGAACTGTCCCTAATTTCCCGTGTCTCACTTTTGGGGGGCACTCCATGCACCTATCCCGGATTACGCTGCGCTCCATCCGGGCTACAGGGGATCAAAGACTAATCCCTGCTCGTGGGGGTCTGGATGAAGCCGCGGTTGTGGGTCGGGCTGATCAGGATCTCGTTGACGCAGACCCGCGGCGGCAGGCTGGCGACGAAGGCGATGGTGCGGCCGAGATCCTCCGGCTGCAGCATCCTGGCCTGCTCGGCTTCGCTCGGCACCACCGGCCGCAGTTTCAGGATCGGCGTAGCGACCTCGCCGGGCGACAGGCAGCAGGCGCGCAGGCCATTGGCGCATTCATCCATGTTGAAGGAATGGGTCAGCGCCAGCACCGCATGCTTGGTCGTGGTGTAGGCCGGCCCCGGCATCTTCGAGACATGGCGTCCGGCCCAGGAGGCTACGTTGATGATGCAGCCATCCTGCTGCTTGCGCATCGCCGGCAGCACCGCATGCATGCAGTAGAGCACGCCGTTGAGATTGATCTCGACCAGTTTGTCCCAGCCTTCCAGCTCCATGTCGGCCCAGCTCCGCTTCGGCACGTTGATGCCGGCGCTGTTGACCAGGAGGTCGATGCGGCCATGACGGCCGAGGATCTGGTCGGCGGCCTTGTTGACCTCGTCCTTGTTGCTGACGTCGAGCGGGATGGCCTCGGCCTTGCCGCCCTTCTTGGCGATGTTGGCGACCACCCGGTCCAGCTCCTCCTTGCGGCGGCCCGAGACCACCACCGTCCAGCCGTCAGCCGCCAGGAATTCCGCCCCGGACTCGCCAATCCCGGTGCCGCCGCCCGTCACCCAGGCCACGCGTTTCCCATCATTTGTCATGCAAACTGTCTCCGTTGCTTTCCAAAGGGCGTTTTTGCTAAGCCATTCGCCGGATTTCCCGGCCTTTTCGCCCTTCCAGGGAATGTTGCATGAACACGAGCGCCAACGCCAACCTGTTTTCCCGCCTGTTCGACGGTCTCGAGGATCCGAGCCGGCTCGCGATCGAGCAACTCGACGGCAGTCGCATCAGCTATGCGGACCTGATCGCGCGCACCAGTCAGATGGCGAACGTGCTGGTTTCGCGCGGCGTCAAGGTCGGCGACCGTGTCGCGGCGCAAACCGAAAAATCGGTGCAGGGCCTTGTGCTTTATCTCGCGACCGTGCGCGCCGGCGCGATCTATCTGCCGCTCAACACCGCCTATACGCTGAACGAGCTCGACTACTTCATCAGCGACGCCGAGCCATCGCTGGTGGTGTGCGATCCTTCCAAGGCGGAAGGCATCGGCGCGATCGCGGCGAAAGTCGGCGCCAAGGTCGAGACGCTCGGTGCCGACGGCAAGGGCTCGCTGACGGAGGCCGCCGACAAAGCGAGCCCGGAGTTCAAGACGGTCGCGCGCGGCAATGATGATCTCGCCGCGATCCTCTATACGTCGGGCACCACCGGCCGCTCCAAGGGCGCGATGCTGAGCCACGACAATCTGGCCTCGAACTCGCTGTCGCTGGTCGACTACTGGCGCTTCACCAAGGACGACGTGCTGATCCACGCGCTGCCGATCTATCACACCCACGGCCTGTTCGTGGCCAGCAACGTCACGCTGTTCGCGCGCGCCTCGATGATCTTCCTGCCGAAGTTCGATCCGGACCTGATCGTCAAGCTGATGGCGCGCGCCACCGTGCTGATGGGCGTGCCGACCTTCTACACGCGCCTCCTGCAGAACACCGCGCTGAACAAGGAGACGACCAGGCATATGCGGCTGTTCGTTTCGGGCTCGGCGCCGCTGCTCGCCGATACCCACCGCGAATGGTCCGCGCGCACCGGCCACGCCGTGCTCGAGCGCTACGGCATGACCGAGACCAACATGAACACCTCCAACCCCTATGACGGCGAGCGCGTGCCCGGCGCGGTCGGCTTTCCGCTGCCCGGCGTCTCCGCGCGCGTCACCGACCCCGAAACGGGCAAGGAGCTTGCGCGCGAAGAGATCGGCGTGATCGAGGTCAAGGGCCCGAACGTCTTCAAGGGCTACTGGCGGATGCCGGAGAAGACCAAGGCCGAATTCCGCGACGACGGCTTCTTCATCACCGGCGACCTCGGCAAGATCGACGCCAAGGGCTATGTACACATCCTCGGCCGCGGCAAGGACCTCGTGATCTCAGGCGGCTTCAACGTCTATCCCAAGGAGATCGAGACCGAGATCGACGGCATGCCCGGCGTGGTCGAATCCGCCGTCATAGGCGTGCCGCATGCCGATTTCGGCGAAGGGGTCACCGCCGTCGTGGTGCGCCAGCCCGGGGCCACGATCGATGAAGCCGCGGTGCTCAACGGGCTCGATGGCCGATTGGCGAAATTCAAGATGCCGAAGCGGGTGTTCATCGTCGACGAACTGCCGCGCAACACCATGGGCAAGGTGCAGAAGAACATTCTGCGGGATACGTATAAGGATATTTATACGAAGAAGTAGGGGCGCAAGAACGTCGCGTTGAAATAATGAACCGCAAACAAGCCGTCCGAATTAACGAACACTTACTCGATGCCTATCAGGCGATGGACGACGCAAGGATGGCCATTGCCGGTCTCGGCAAAGATGAGCGACTAAAGCTCGAGGACTTGCTTCAAGAGGTTGTCGCAGCTTTGCAACAGAAGCTGCTTGCACCGATCTATGATCAGTATCCGGACTTGGAGCCGCCGGTAGTTGATGAAGAAATCCCCACCGTGGACAGCAGGCTCGAGTGGAGCCAGGTGCGTCTCCCGCCGTCCCTGACCGAAGCGGATTTCGACAGCATCATATTCTCGTTGTTGAAGCCACAGTGGCAGAAGACCGCAAGGATGATCATTCTGGTCGAAGGGCGCTGCCAGGAGCTTAGCGTGCCGATCAGCCATGCGGCGATCGCTGCACGATTGAAAGTCCTCGCCGATTCGAATCGCATCGAAGGTGTCGGCGATATCCGCATGTGGCGCTACAGCGAAGTGCGATTGAAGGACTAGCGCCGTAGCCCGGGTGGAGCGCCAGCGTAACCCGGGACCGTCGGCAGATGCTGACTCGGTATCCCCGGGTTGCGCTGCGCTCCACCCGGGCTACGGGACTACTGCCCGCTCACGAGGCTGATCACGAACCGGCCGCCGACGATGAAGAGGTAGGCGCCGAACGCCATCTCCAGCGCCCGCTTCGATAGCGCATGCGCGACCTTCACGCCGAGCGGGGCGGTGACCAGCGTGGTCGGCATCACCAGGATGGCGCCGATCAGCGAGACATAGCCGAGCGCGAACGGAACCTGCAGCGCAAGGACATCGGGAAAGCTCGCCGCCGCCGGCCAGCCGGCATAGACATAGCCGAGCGCGCCGGGGATCGAGATCAGCACCGCGAGTGCCGAAGAGGTCGCGACCGCCTGATGGATCGGGCGGCCGTAGAAGGTCATCAGGAGATTGGCGAACAGGCCACCGCCGATGCCCATCAAAGTCGAGAGCAGGCCGACGAAGAAGCCGTAGACGCGCATCAGGAGACCTTTCGGCAGTTCGTCGCCGAACTTCCAGCCCTCGCGCGCCAATAACAGCCGAGCCGCGGCCGACCAGGCCACCATCACGAACACGATCTTGAACAGCCGCTCCGGCGCAAACCGCGCGGTGACGCTGCCGGCGAGGACACCGAGCACGATCGGAATCCACCAGCGCTTCAGCACCTCCATGTCGACAGCGCCACGCCGGTAATGGGCGCGAAACGAACTGATCGAGGTCGGGATGATGACGGCAAGCGAGGTGCCGATGCAGAGCGGCATCCGCACCTCCACTGGCACCCCGGCCAGACGGAAGCATTCGTAGAACACCGGCACCAGGATCGCGCCGCCGCCGATGCCGAACAGGCCGGCGAGAAAGCCGGACAAGGCCCCAACCGCGATCAGCAGCAATGCGAGTTCAAGGAGTTCGATAAGATCGAGGCCAGCCATGATGTCCCTTGCGCCAGCGTTTAGTCTCTGCAGCCTTGCACGCGCAAGGCCGCCAGAGCCGCCACGGCTGGCGCCGCGAGGATCAGGCTCACCCCGAAGACCGAGGGGTATCGATCGCCCGCCTGAGCCAGCATCGCGGCCCCATCCAGCAACAGCCCCGTAACCGCGAAAACAACCGGACCGATCAGGCCATCGGCCGATCGGTTGTGAAGCAGACGCATCGTCCTGGGATGCGATACGAAGCCGGTACTCCATCCCATCTCAAATTCCTCCATATGACGGCTTCCCGAAGCCTAGACCCTTGTCGAAGGCGGGAGTATCTAGCCTCTTTGGTGGTTACCTTTGCGAATTCCGGAAGGATCGGATGGACCAGCTTTCGGCCATGGCGACCTTTGTGCGCGCGGTGGAGACGGGCAGCTTCTCGGCGGCGGCCCGCTCGCTCCCGAGTTCGCTGACCTCGGTCAGCCGCCAGATCTCCGCGCTGGAGCAGCATTTCGGCACCAGGCTGCTATTGCGCACCACGCGGCAGCTCGCGCTGACCGATCATGGCCGGATCCTCTATGAGCGCGCGAAATCAATCCTCGGCGAGGTCAAGGAAATCGAAGCCGCATTGTCACGCGACCGCCACCAGCCCTCGGGACGGCTTCGCGTGAGCTGCCCCAGCCTGATGGGACGGCTCGTGATCGCGCCGCTGCTCGCCGAATTCCTGCGCCGCTATCCACTGCTGTCAGTCGATCTGCTGCTGATTGATCGCGCCGTCGACATGGTCGAGGAAGACATCCATCTGGCGATCCGTGTCGGCCGCTTGCGGGATTCGCAACTGGTCGCGCGCAAATTCGCCGACCTCAGGATGATCGTGTGCGCCTCACCCGCCTACCTCGCGCGCCACGGCGTGCCGCAGACGCCGCGCGACCTCGCTAGTCATGACTGTCTCGTGTTCTCCGATGCACCCGGCAGCGCCGAGTGGCGCTTCGCGGAGAGCACGAAGGCAGACCGCAAAATCCGCATATCCGGTCGGCTCTGGATGAATAGCCTCGATGCGCTTGCCGCGGCGGCGAAGGAAGGCGCGGGCATTGTGCGCGTGCCGTCGTGGCAGGTCGACGCCGATATCAGGGCTGGCAGCTTGCGGCGCATCCTCGCCGACTACGAACCGCCGCCCACGCCGTTGCACCTCGTGTTTCAGCCATCGCGGCTTGCGTCGCCAAAGACGAGGGCATTTGTCGATTATCTGGTTGAGCGATGGCGAGCCGCCGACCCGTTCGGCGCGCATGCAGTCGCAGCCTTATAACGGAATCAGAATTCGCTTCTTGGACTGGATCGACCGCCCTGGTATACCAAGCCCCTGATCGGCTTGCTTCATCAATGGTGTAGCAATGAATACCCGTTCGTTTTGCAGGCATTTGGCCGTTGCGCTGTAAGGTTCGACTCCGTAAATAGAATTTATCTACCGCGCTCCCCGATGGGCCGGCCGCGGTCCCACCAAACTCAAAGTCGCTGATGACCGCCAGGATCGAACGACCGCTCTCGCCCCATATACAGACCTATCGCTGGACCCTGACGATGGCGCTTTCCATCGTCCATCGCGCCACGGGAATAGCGCTTTATGCCGGCACGCTGCTGCTCGCCTGGTGGCTGATCGCGGCGGCCTCCGGCCCCAGCGCCTACGCCAATCTGCAGGCTTTCACCGGCAGCTTCATCGGCAAGCTGATCGTGTTCGGCTACACATGGGCGCTGATGCACCATCTGCTCAGCGGCATCAGGCATTTCGTGTGGGACTTGGGCTACGGCTTCAAGGCCAATGAACGGGAAGCCCTGACCTGGGCCGCGCTGATCGGCGGCATCGTGCTCACGGTGCTGATCTGGATCATCGCTTACGCGATCGGAGGCGGACGATGAGCGACTCTCGTTCCTCGATGCGCACGCCGCTCGGCCGCGTCCGCAATCTCGGCGCCTCGCATTCCGGCACCACCGATTTCTGGCGCCAGCGCCTCACCGCTGTCGCGATGACGCTGCTGATCGTGCCGGTGCTGTTCGTGATCCTGACGCTGGTCGGCCGCAACCATGCGGGCGCGACACAGATCCTCGGCTCGCTGCCGATCGCGATCATCCTCTTGCTCTTCATCGTCGCCAGCACCTGGCACATGAAGATCGGCATGCAGGTCGTGATCGAGGACTATGTGCATAACGAGAAGCTGAAGCTCGCCAGCATCATGGCCAACAATTTCTTCTGCGCTGCGGTGGCCTTGGCCTCGATCTACGCGCTCCTTAAATTATCCTCGGGAGTATGAACCATGGCCGCTGAAGGTAACGGCAAGGCCACCAATGGCAGTGGCCCGGCCACGAACGGCAAAGCCTATCCGATCGAAGACCACACCTATGACGTCGTCGTGGTCGGCGCCGGCGGCGCCGGCCTGCGCGCGGTGGTCGGCTGCTCGGAAGCGGGCCTGCGCACCGCCTGCATCACCAAGGTGTTTCCGACCCGCTCGCACACGGTCGCGGCGCAGGGCGGCATCTCGGCCTCGCTCGGCAACATGCATCAGGACGACTGGCGCTGGCACATGTACGACACCGTCAAGGGGTCGGACTGGTTGGGGGACCAGGACGCGATCGAATACATGGTGCGCAACGCGCCGGAGGCGGTCTACGAGCTCGAGCATTGGGGCGTGCCGTTCTCGCGCACCGAGGACGGCAAGATCTACCAGCGCCCGTTCGGCGGCATGACGATCGACTACGGCAAGGGCCAGGCGCAGCGCACTTGCGCCGCCGCCGACCGCACCGGCCACGCGATGCTGCACACGATGTACGGCCAGTCGCTCCGGCACGCCGCCGAGTTCTTCATCGAGTTCTTCGCCATCGACCTGATCATGGACGACCAGGGCGTCTGCCGCGGCGTGATCGCGATCAAGCTCGACGACGGCACGCTGCATCGCTTCCGCGCCCAGACCACGATCCTCGCCACCGGCGGCTATGGCCGCGCCTATGCCTCCTGCACCTCGGCCCATACCTGCACCGGCGACGGCGGCGGCATGGTGCTGCGCGCCGGCCTGCCGCTGCAGGACATGGAGTTCGTGCAGTTCCACCCGACCGGGATCTACGGCGCCGGCTGCCTCGTCACCGAGGGCGCCCGCGGCGAAGGCGGCTATCTCGTCAATTCCGAGGGCGAGCGCTTCATGGAGCGCTATGCGCCATCGGCCAAGGACCTCGCCTCGCGCGACGTGGTCTCGCGCGCGATGACCATCGAGATCCGCGAAGGCCGCGGCGTCGGCAAGAAGAAGGACCACATCTACCTGCACCTCGATCATCTCGATCCGAAGGTGCTGGCGGAGCGGCTGCCCGGCATCTCCGAATCGGCACGAATCTTCGCCAATGTCGACGTCACCCGCGAGCCGATCCCGATCGTGCCGACCGTGCACTACAACATGGGCGGCATCCCCACCAACTTCCATGCCGAAGTGCTGACGAAGCGGGACGGCGATGACAATGCGGTGGTCCCCGGCCTGATGGCGATCGGCGAGGCCGCGTGCGTCTCCGTGCACGGCGCCAACCGGCTCGGCTCCAACTCACTGATCGACCTTGTGGTGTTCGGCCGCGCCGCCGCGCTGCGCTGCGCCGAAAAACTCACCGCCAATGGCAAGCAGCCGGAACTGCCGAAGGATTCCGCCGAGATGGCGCTCGGCCGGCTCGACCATTTCCGCTACGCCTCGGGCGGCACGCCGACGGCGAAGCTGCGCGACAGCATGCAGCATGTGATGCAGACCAATTGCGCGGTGTTCCGCACCGGCGAAGTGCTGCAGGAAGGCAAGAACCTGATCCACAAGGTGCATGGCGGCATTGGCGACATCGCCGTCTCCGACCGCTCGCTGGTGTGGAATTCCGACCTGATCGAGACGCTGGAATTCGACAATCTGATCGTGCAGGCCGTCGTCACCATGGATTCGGCCGCCAACCGCACCGAGAGCCGCGGCGCCCATGCCCGCGAGGATTTCCCTGATCGCGACGACAAGAACTGGATGAAGCACACGCTGGCCTGGCTTGATCAGAAGGGCAACACCACGATCGAGTTCCGCCCGGTGCACGATTACACGATGACCAACGACGTACAGTACATCCCGCCCAAGGCGCGTGTGTATTGATGACGACAGCGAAGGCTAGCAAGCATGGTTGAATTCGCGCTTCCGAAGAACTCGAAGATCTCAGGCGGCAAGACCTGGCCGAAACCGGCCGGCGCGACCGAGACGCGCGAGTTCAAGATCTATCGCTGGAATCCGGACGACGGCAAGAATCCGAGCGTCGACACCTATCATGTCGACATCAACGATTGCGGGCCGATGGTTTTGGACGGCCTGATCTGGATCAAGAACCACATCGACCCGACGCTGACGTTCCGCCGCTCCTGCCGCGAAGGCGTGTGCGGCTCCTGCGCCATGAACATCGACGGCCAGAACACGCTCGCCTGCACCAAGTCGATGCACGACGTCAAAGACGGCGCGGTGAAGGTCAACCCGCTGCCGCACCAGCCGGTGGTGAAGGACCTTGTCCCCGACCTCACCAATTTCTACGCGCAATACGCCTCGATCGAGCCGTGGCTGAAAACCACAACGCCGACGCCGCAGAAGGAATGGAAGCAGAGCCACGAGGACCGCGAGAAGCTCGACGGCCTCTACGAGTGCATCCTCTGCGCCTGCTGCTCGACCTCGTGCCCGAGCTACTGGTGGAACAGCGAGCGCTTCCTCGGTCCCGCCGCGCTGCTGCAGGCCACGCGCTGGGTCACGGACAGCCGCGATGAGGCCACCGGCGAACGGCTCGACAATCTCGAGGACCCGTTCCGGCTCTATCGCTGCCACACCATCATGAACTGCGCCAAGGCCTGCCCCAAGGGCCTCAACCCCTCGGAAGCGATCGCCGAGCTCAAGCTGAAGCTGGTCGAGCGGCAGATGTAAGCCGCCGGCGAACGTTATAGGGAGGACGGCCTGCGATAACTCGCGCAACGGGTCAAAAGCGCGGGTCGTCTTCGCTCATTCGGGGTACCGGTCTACCCTCGAAAGCGGTCATCAAACATTTAAGCGTCCGCGCCGACAACCCCGTTCCTGCCCGACGCCTTCGCCCGATAAAGAGCAGCATCCGCCTTCTCGAGCAGCTCTCGAAAAACCCTGGCATGCGTTGGAAACGTGGCGATGCCGATGCTGACCGTCACCGGCCGCTGCAGTTCTGGATGAGTGCTGTCGGCCACAGCCGCCCGAATGCGTTCTGCCAGCGCCATGGCGCCTGGGGGCATCTGCGGGCACAGCAATGCGAACTCTTCCCCGCCATATCGAAACAGCTCGTCACCCTCACGCTTTGAGGCGACAATCGTCTCGGCCACCTTGCGGATCACTCCATCGCCGACGACGTGGCCACGGCTGTCGTTGATCGACTTGAAGTGGTCGATGTCGATCATCATGAGACTAAGTGACAGGCCCGATTGCGAAGCAGCCTGCAGCATTGCCGCCCCTTTCGCATCGAACTGCCCACGATCCTGAAGTCCTGTCAGCGCATCCCTGCCAACTCGCTCAGCAAGCTTCTCGTAGCGATGCCGGTAAGTCAGGCGATCGAACACGTCCGCGGCGCGACGCGATTGCACGGGAAGAGGCTCTCGTTCAAAGATGCGGAGATATGCGGTCATCATGAGGCTGAAGAAGGCAGCCGCGGCGACCTTGGCGATCCACCCGCCGTAGAATGCCGATTCTGGCACGCCGGTAAGATGATGCAGCCCCAGGTAGAAGAAAGCCTGGTCGAAGCTCAACACAAGCGCCAGGCTGATGAAGATCCGCCCGGGAACGGTGGTCGTCACCAATTTTCCAAGCCGTTCATAAATGATGACAAGGGCGATCAGATCGATGAACAGCAATAGGCTGCCCCAGACCATGAGCAAGCCCATTTGGTCGATGAAGCGGAGATCCGGATTATAGCCTGGCAAGCTCGCGGGATTGCTATAGAGGCGCAGGAGAAGCCCTAGCGCGATCATCAGAATGTTGCCGCTCAGGAGGCCGTAGATCGGCTGCCGCATCACCTCGGCGTCTTCCTTGATGTAAAGCAGCAGGAAAAAGGCGAGCTTGCCCGTGAACATCACGGTGGATCCCGGCGAGATCAGCCCGAAGGGCAGTTCGATGAAGAAGGTCGCGGCTAAATAGGTCTCGAGGAAGTGCATCGTGCCGAGGAGGCAGAAAAAAACACCAACTCCGATGCTCTGCCTTGCTCTGAAAATGCTCCCCATGACAATGAAATAGATGATGCCATGCGCGAGCAGGACGAGAGAACCGAACATACCGCCGAGAAGCCCCTACCGTGAAAGTCGATCTGTTCCTCTCCCTTGCCATTTTGCTTTGCTCCCCTCAATAGGGCGCGTCGTCGGTGCAAGCAGTACCTTGAAATCCTCCGTTCCCCACATCCGCGGCCATCGCGCGTGAGGATCAGCGCACCGCAGCTTGAACGGCGCGCGCCCTTCTGAGGTCGGCCGTCTCGGCGCCCTCATCGAACCAGCAGCAGATCGGCTCCAATAGCGCGCGCGACGCCTCAAGCTTTCCTTGCGTGCGCCAGAGTTCGGCGAGATCCATAGAGGCGCGCAGCTCCAAGGATTTCGCGCTTTGACCGCAGGCCACTTCGATGGACTTCGTCAGGCACGATTCGGCTTCCAGAATGTTCGAGGGGTCGATCGCCAGAAGAAGCTGCGCCTTTTGCCGATGCAATTCCGATTCCCATGACCTGCCGGTCACGTCATCGAGATTGGTCAGGGTCTGCTCGACGATCCATAGCGCGTACTCGTTTTCTCCTGCCCTTGCGTGCATCTCCGCAAGCCAGCTCTCCATCATCGGCAACATGAAGCCGACATTGTTCTGCCGGGCCTCATCGAGTCCTCGGGCAATCTCGGCGCGAGCCTCTTCGATCCGGCCGAGGTCGCCGACGGCCCGGCCGCGCGAAATTCGCGACAGGATTGCATAGAGCGAAAACCGCTGCTCCCGCGACACCTCGAAGCTCTTTTCGGCGTTCTCGAAGGCGAGATCGGCCTCGCCGCGCAACAGGTGCACGACTGAGGTCATGTAATGCGCGAACGCTATGGTGTAGGGGTGGCGAAGATCCCGTGCCAAGGCAAGCGCCTCCGAGACGCGCGCGAGCGCCTGGTCGGGATAGCCGAGGAACCACAAGTCCCAGGACAGCAGCAGGAGCGAGGCCGCCTGCGGCTCGACCATGTAGAGATGGTATAGCGGCGGCCTGCCCTTGTTCATCGAAAGCTTGATCGACTCCTCGAAATGGTCCACCGACGATCGAAAGTTCCCGATCGTCAATAGCGTGCTGCCCATCATTCGATGAGCGACCATGCGCGGCACGGCGTCCGGCAACGCCTGGGTTCGCGACATGAACTCATCGGCCATGGCGAGCGCTTCATCATTCTTGCCGGACATCCAGGAATTTCCCCACAACCCGAACAGCGCCTGGAAATATTCGGGAATATTGCCGAGCCGCAGGCACAGGGCCCGCGCCTGCGAAAAGGCTTCGCGGGTATCAGCGGAGGCATAGCCCTGCACCGCGATGAGCGGTATGCCCAACGCCAGTTGGATGTCGATCTCCTGCCTGGTCCGCTCGAGTGAGTCCGGCAGGCCGCTCAGAAGCTGAAGCGCCTTTCGAAAATTGGCGATGGCCTCGACATTGGCCGAATGCGCTAGCGCGCGTTGCCCGGACTTGAACCAGCAGCGAATGGCAAGCGGATGATTGCCGGCCTCCTGATGATGATAGGCGAGAACCTCGGGCTGATTTTCGGCAAGCTCCGGGAAATCATGCTCCAGGATCGTCGCGATGTCGGCGTGAAACTGCAGCCGCTTGCTTTTGAGCAGGGAGTCGTAGATCGCATCGCGCAGCAGCACGTGCTTGAAGGCGAAACGGACGAACGGCGAAACGTCGACCCGGTAGATGATATCAGCGTGTTCGAGCAATGAGAGCGCCGACAGCATATCCTCCTCGTCGACCTGCGATGCAGCCGACAAGAGGTCATAGGAAAACTCTCGTCCGATCACGGCCGCGATCTGCGCAAGCCGGCGGCTCGGCGCGACCCGGTCGAGCCGTTCCATCAGGGCGTCGCTTAGCGTGTCCGGAACGCGGAGCAAGGCCGGCTGCGCCTTGCGCTCGACGGCACCTCGGCTTCGCAAAGGCGCGCTCAACGTGCTGTTTGTCAGTTCCTCGATGAATAGCGGGACGCCATCGGCCTTTTCGACGATCTGGTCGAGCAACGGCTGGGGCATGCTCGCGCCGCTCAGGAGCTCCCGGATCATCGCCCTGACCTCGCTATGCGACAGCCGGGTGAGCGAGTGCAGAGTGGTGTTCGCGTGAGTGATCCACGCGGGGCGAAATTCGGGCCGGCAGGATACGATCAGCAGCACGCGGGCGCGGTCGATGCGGCTGGTGGCCAGTTCGAGCAGCTCAAGGGTCGACGCGTCAAGCCAATGCGCGTCCTCGAAAATGCACAGCGTCGGGCGCCGGATGGAAAATGCCAAGAGGATGTCAACAAGCGTAGAGATCGTCCTGTTCTTCACTTGCCGCGGCGTCAGTCCTGACAGTTCGAGGTCATCTTCCAGCGGGATCGACAACAGTTTAGCGATCAGGGCGACCGGCTCTGCCGAGCCGTCAATCGGGCGCGGAAGGTAGGCCTTGAGCTTTGCAAGCTTGTCGGTATCGGGCTCGCGAGCCGTCAGTTGGGCCGCCTGTTCGATCTGCTCGATCACGGGAAAGAACGCGCTCTGACTGTGATAGGGCGAGCACTGATGGTGAAGCAGGACGTGCGGCTCATCCTCGACACGCGATTTCAGTTCGTGGAGAAGCCTCGATTTCCCGACTCCGGGAATGCCCGAAAGAAACACGACCTGGCCGTCGGCTTCCTTGGCTTTCTGCCACCTGTCGAGCAGCAGGGAAAGCTCGCTCGAGCGCCCGATCAGTGGCGTAAGGGAACCCGCATGCGCGGCCTCGAAGCGGCTCGTGGTGTGCTTTGCCGAGAGCACGCGATAGACGTGAACGGATTCGGTTACACCTTTGAGCTCCTGGAGACCGAGGTCCTGAAAATCAAACGCGGCCGAAACAAGCCGTCTGGTCGATTCCGAAACGACCACCGTATTGGCGGCCGCAAGCGTCTGCAGACGCGCGGCGATATTCGGCGTCTCGCCCACCGCGTCCATCGACCACGTGCCGCTCTCTCCGGTTTCGCCGACCACGACGGGGCCGGAGCAGACACCCACCCGGCACGTCAGGGTGACCGGCCCTGGAATGGTCGCAACTCTGGAAACGATCTCCAGCGCCGCATGCGTGGCACGAACTGCGTCATCCTCATGCGCATAGGGCCAACCGAAGAACGCCATCGCGCCGTCGCCGAAGTAGCGCGCGACCTCGCCTCCGTAGCGCCGGATCGCGGTGCTGCATTCGCCCCGATACGCGTCAATGAGTTTTTGCAGATCCTCCGGGTCCAGCGCCTCCGAAAGCTGCGTGGACCCCACCAGATCGCTGAACATCACCGTGATCTGACGGAACTCGGCCTCGCGCTGCGGCACGACCGAGGCGGACGCGATGCCGAACTTCGCTGCCGTCAATGCTTCGATGGCCTTCAGCAGCTTCTTGCGATGGCCTAACGAAATAACGCCGAGCTTCCTGAGATCATTGTCGGTCAGATCCGGAAGGACGGAGTATTCGATATTATTGTCGGCGAAGGTTTGGGCGTACTGCCCCAGGCCGTGTCCACACAGCCAGTCGGTCACCTCGGTGGTTGTCCTCGCCATTGCAGAGGCCCTCGTCTCTTGTCGCTCGAGGCACGCCAGACTGCGACGACTGCCGTGCCGTTCTGCTCACGCCGAGGGCCGAGCACCGCGCCTCTTACTGTACGAAGGCCCTGCTCAGACGATACGGAAGCGCCTCTCCGGCCGCCTGCTGAAGCTCGTCGAGCATCTCCGCCTCGGATTTGAGGAGCTCGTGATTATATCCCTCCGCCATGATCAATGCCGATTCATACGTCTCCTGGACGACCCTGATGCGGTCGCTCGGAGGAAGCGACGCGACGAACTCGATCGTCTCTTCCACATGGGCAACCTCGCTCCCAAGGCAACTGTGACTTCGGAGAAAGCGGGTCGCATCGACGCCGTCAGGGCATAGTGCCTGCACCTTCTCGATATCGGTCTTCTGCTTGAGCGCGGCGATGCGTTCCAGACAGTAGGAATAGCCGATGCAGCCGATCGGGTAGTCCTCGACGCAGAGCTCATCGAACCGCTCGCAGAGCGGCTTGATGCCGTCGGGAATGAAGTTGGCGACCAATCGCTCGGCGGGCAGGCCCAGCGCGCGAAGATCCTTGAGCGCAAGCCGGTCGTGACCAGTCTCCTCGCGCGCACGTTCTTCAAGATAAGCCGCCACTTCCGGCCGCCCCAGTTCGTTGAATCGCCTGGCGGCGCGCTGGAGATTTCGCGGCGTGTGGACAGACGTGTGGTAGGCGCCCACGATGGCGATGATGTAGCCGACAAGCGTCGGCGCCGGGCTGGCGAGGCGCTTTTCAATTCTGGAAAATCCGAGATTGATCGCGCCGTCGAGCAGCCCGATCGTGCTGCCCCTGGCGCCGACGCCCGTCATAGGCGTCGCAAACGGATCTGCGTATTCCTTTGTGCCGCCCGGGAGATGAAACCAGACCTCCCCGGACTCGCGAGCGATGATCGAAATATTGCCGCTAACGCTGACCCACTCCGTGACCAGGGGCGCCATTCCACACCTCCATATCCGAGCGGTCGCGCGCGCAACGTTTCCCGCACGGTGCGCGCGAAACTCGCCAAAAAAACAGCTCAGGCCAATCTCGACTGCGCTAGATTCCGTTTGGCGTAATGGCCATCAGCAAGCGCGCTGTCTCGAGCAGAGACAGGTGATGCGGAGGCTGCTCGACGCGCGATCGGTCCGGCACCACGAAAATGACTCCGGTCCCATCAGGGTCCGGGTTGTGACAGCCGTCATTATACTCTTCTTCCGTGAACACGATGGGGTTCGCGAGGAATATGCCCCGGGCCTCGAGCGACGCCTTGGCGTTTGGCGAGGTGCCGTCCGACTGCCGCGTCGTCAACCACTTTTCAAAATCTGGATCGGTCCACGCCTCGACGATCAACTGTGCGAGGGCATCGTTCTGATAAGAAAAATCAGCAACTCTTTCTTGGAGATTAGCGTCCCGGAAGATACCTGCCATAGCGAAGCCCTCCGTAAAATACAGGGGCGCCGTTCTGACGCCCGGTATTTTCGTAGCTTAGTTGTAGAACTCTGCGGTGGCAAGCCAGACTAGCGCCACCGAAAAGGCTGTAAGCACTTGGCGGTCGACGATGAAAGCTGGTCGCGGCCGAACACCTCGCCGTCAGGGTTTCGCCGCGGCTTCCACGCCGTGAAGCTGGGTGGCTACGATCAATTCGCCGATCTTCCTGCCCAGCTGTTTTCCAACTTCGGTAGAAAACCGATAGTGAAAACCGGCCCGCGCCTGCGGCCATCAGGCGCAGGCCGAGTGCAGAGAACTTAAGGAAGAGGCCCGACGATCGCCTGATCGTGGCGTGCCGCGATGCCGGGCAAGAGATCCATATGCTCCTCCCGGGGATCGGGAATGCCGTGCAGGTCGCGGAAGAATTCTTCGTGGCGGCGCGGCGTGGACACCAGAATATGTCGCGCGTCGGCGTCCCCGACATTGGTGAAGCCGTGAACCGTGCCTCTCGGGACCAGGACGCGTGCGCCCGGCCCTGCCACGGCGGTGCGGTCGCCGATGAGGTATTTCAGTTGGCCTGCGATCACGATGAAGAGCTTGTCTTCGGTGGCGGAGATGTGCGCGGGTGCGCCGGTGCCGGGCTTGATCGTCATGTCGAGGATCGTGAAGGGGCTCGGATAGGGGTTGATGATCCCGGTGGTGATCCCGGCGAATTCTGTCGTTTCGAATTCCGTGGTGATATCGGCTTGCATGTTCGCTCCAGGGCAAGGTTGCGATCTGACAAACCGCATGTAGCGACCGCGCCCGCCCTGAGTAGCCCTGCCGGTCCGGACAGAGCGGCCAGGATACTGGCCAATCGGGCGCGTCACTGTCCGGCCGCCGCAGCCTCCAGGTGGCGCGCCAGGACTTGCGCGAACGCATTGACCTTGGGATTGAGGTCGGCGCGCGAGGGAAAGGTGAGATGCAGCCGGATCGATCCCGAGAACAGGTTCGGCAGCACGGGTAAAACGGCTTTCGACGCAAGCTCGGCTTGGCACAGCGATTGCGGCAGCAGCCCGACGCCTTGATGCAGCAAGACGAACTCACGCACCAGGGCGAAACTGTCCACCGCGAGTTGGAATTGCGGGAACTCGACCCCGTTCTTGAGAGCACGGGACAGCAGGCGACGCAGCTCGGGCCGTTCGGGACCAATCAGCGTGCTCACCGCGTGTATGTTGGCCGGCTCGCCGTTCCTGCGCAGATATTCGGCGCTGCCATAGAGGCCGAACTCCATGTCCAGAACGCCCCTGACAAGCGCTCCCTGCGGGTTGGAAGCGCCGATGCGAAGGGCGACGTCGATGTTTTCGGAGACGAGGTCGAGCACGTCGTTCGTGAGCAGCACCTCGAACCGCACGGCGGGATGCGCTTCACGGAATTCGGAAACGGCGCCGGCAATGAGCCCGGGCGGAAAATCCGCCGGCGCCGTAAGACGGATTCCACCGCCATAGGGGCTGCCTGCCTTGCCCAGGCCGTCGAGCGCGCCGGCGAGGGAGGCCAGAGCCTCCGCAGAGCGTCCGTACAGTTCGGCGCCTTCCGTGGTGAGCGAGAAAGCGCGAGTCGAACGCTTGAAAAGGCGCACGCCGAGTGTCCTTTCCAAGGTCCGGATGCGCAAACTGACGGACGAGCGCGGGGTGTTGGTCTGACGTGCGGCCGCCGCAAATCCGCCAGCCCGCACGACAGCGACAAAGGTCTGAAGAGAGTTGAGGTCCATTCGGCGCGCCTTTTGTCACGCCAAATTCGGATGTCGTCGCATCGGCCGGGCCGAAATCACGCATGTCATATGATTTATCCGCGATCTGCGGGCAGACGGACGAAGCACGTCGTGGCGGAAGAGGATTGATGTGGTTGCCGGCTTCAATGACGTTGCGGAGCTACAGGATCGTTTCAACGAATCGGAGATGAGTTACATTCGAAATGTTGTCCCGTGCGTCACACCGGCCAGGACGCACGGGACCACAGATGCGGCGCACGAAACTCAACAGCCGTGGCAGATCGTGAGCTTGCGATCGACAGCGCGATCCTCTTCGCTGATTTGCTCGAGCTCGTTCGTGTTCTGCGACGGCAGGTCCTTCGCATGGGGCTGACGATGGCCGACCGGCGCAGGCCACGGCAGACCTAACGTCCGTGATGAGGCATCGGACATGCCTGACGAGACGGCCGAGGGCGATGGTTTCGCCAGTCCCACCGTCTCGGCCGTGGCCGTGCGACCAGAGAGTAAAGCTGCCAGAAGCACTGCTCCGATCATCTCACGCATGATTGCTCTCCAAAGCTTCGATTGCCGTTGGTGTCATCGGCTGACCTCCTTCCGATATGGAGCGGCCAGAATCGGCGCGGCTTGCTACAGCGTGATTTCAATCATTCGGGAGAAGAGTTGCGGTTGTAAGAACCGACCAGCTAGCCGTGATGAACTGCGGGCGAACGACCCGACGATCTGTTCTTGCACCGCCTAAGCAATAGGCACTCCGGCGCGTCGATAGATCATCGACGCGTGCCATGGAGCGTGGGTTGCCACTTCGAACAGAGACGTTCAAAGCCCGAGGTCGGAAAGCCCCGGGTGATTGGCGGGACGAGGTCCCGAACGGTCCCAGTGGTATTTGCGATCGGACTCCTTGATGGGGAGATCGTTGATGCAGGCGAACCGTTTTTGCATCAGCCCGTTCTCGGCAAATTCCCAGTTCTCGTTGCCGTAGGAGCGAAACCAGTTTCCGGAATCGTCGTGCCACTCATAGGCGAAACGTACGGCGATCCGGTTCTCGGTGAACGCCCAGAGCTCCTTGATCAGGCGGTAGTCGAGCTCCTTGACCCATTTCCGCGTGAGAAACGCGACGATCTCGGCGCGGCCGTTGATGAATTCCGACCGGTTTCGCCAGTAGCTGTCCGGGCTGTAGGCGAGCGACACCTTTTCCGGATTACAGGAATTCCAGCCGTCTTCCGCGCCGCGCACTTTCTGCACGGCAGTCTCATGGGTGAAGGGTGGAAAGGGGGGACGGCTCTCGGCCATATACGATCTCCATTTCTAGCTCGGCCCGGGTCCGGCGCATGGCACGCGAGTGTGCCCGGGCGGCTCATCCTTATCTTTCCGAAGCACGCGCCAGCTTTCCATAATGCACGATAGCTTGTGATGCGAGGGACGGAACTGGCGGCGATGGCGGCCAGCAAGCCGCGTCAGCTCCCCTTCCTTCCGAGCCGAATTTTGCGTTAAGGTTGCGGAGGATCCGGAGTGCCCGTGCAGACCGCACAACGCCATTCGCTGAAGTTGTTGCAATGGATGATGGCCGCTTCCCTGGCCCTTCCGCTGGCGCTCTTTGTTTTTGCTTCGGTGATCTCCTGGAATTCAATCAACCAGGCCGCCGACCGGGAAATCGAGCGCACGCTCGATGTCGCGCACGAGCACGCGCTGAAAGTGTTCGAGACCATCGACCGCAGCCTGTCGGAGATCGCGGAAATCATTCGCGGCCTTCCCGACGACGCGATCCGTTCGCGTGAAGAGAGCCTGCACGAGCGGCTGAAGCAGCTCACGGCATCGCTGCCCCAGGTGAAATCGGCGTGGGTCTTCGACGCCAGGGGCCATGCTCTGGTCAACAGCCTGGTGGCCCCGGCGCCCGACATCGATTTCTCGGACCGAGCGTATTTCAGGGCCCATGCCGCCGGCGACGTCGGCACCCATATCGGCGACGTGCTGACGCCGCGGCCGCCCTACCGGGGCGCACCATTCTTCGGCGTCAGCCGTCGGCGGTCGACCGAGACAGGCGACTTTGCCGGCGTGATCCAGGCATCGGTGCTGCCCGAATATTTCGAGAATTTCTACGCGCGGATCGGCCGCGAACCCGGCAGCTTCTTCGCGCTCGGGCGCACCGACGGCGCGATGCTGGCTGGCTATCCGACGGCCGACCGCGAGTTCCGCCTCGACCCTGACGGACCGGTCGGGCAGAAGCTTGCCGCGATCCCCGATGGCGGCCTGATCACCGTCACCTCGCCGGCCGACGGCATCGAACGCCGTCTCGGTTATCGGCGGCTCGCCGAATATCCTATCTATGTCAGCGCGGGGCTCGAGACCTCGGCGATCCGCGCGCGCTGGCTCGCGACCATCGGCCAGCACCTGATCTTCGGCGTGCCCGCCACCGCGCTGTTGTTCCTGCTGCTCGCTCTGGCGCTGCGGCGGACGCGACGCCTGCATGAGGAGGCCGAAAGACGCCAGGAAGCCGAAGAGGCGCTGAAGCATGGGCAACGGCTGGAGGCCCTCGGCCAGCTCACCGGTGGCGTCGCGCACGACTTCAACAATCTGCTGACCGTGATCCGCGCCTCCATCGACATGTTGCGGCGGCCGAACCTTCCGGAGCAGCGGCGGCTGCGCTACATCGATGCGATTTCGGAGACGGTCAACCGGGCCTCGAAACTGACCGGCCAACTGCTCGCCTTCGCCCGACGACAGACGCTCAAGCCTGAACTGTTCGACGTCGGCCAGAGCGTGCAGGTGCTGGGCGAGATGATCGGAACGCTGGTCGGGCCGCGGATCGAGATCGTCACCAGGCTGCCGGACGAACCCTGCTTCATCAACGCCGATGCCGGCCAGTTCGAGACCGCGATCATCAACATGGCCGTCAATGCCCGTGACGCCATGAATGGTGCCGGCCGGCTGACGATCGCGGTGCGTCGCGCAGCCGAACTGCCCGTTGCCGATGGCCATCCGCCGGCGCCGCACGGCTATGTCGCGGTGGCGGTCGGGGACGTCGGCATCGGCATTCCGCAGGATCAGCTCGGGCGCATCTTCGAGCCGTTCTTCACCACCAAGCAGATCGGTCAGGGCACCGGGCTCGGGCTGTCGCAGGTATTCGGATTCGCCAAGCAGTCCGGCGGCGAGATTGTCGTCGTCAGCGAGGTCGGCAAGGGCTCTACCTTCACGCTCTATCTGCCTCGCGCCGCGGCCACGGGTCCGACATTGCAGTTCGCGGCCGCGGATGCGCCGCCGGTCGACGGCAGCGGCATGTCGGTGCTGGTGGTCGAGGACAATATCGAGGTCGGCAGGTTTACGGCCGATGCGCTCGCCGAACTCGGCTACGCCGCGACCCTGGTCGAGAACGCTACGCAGGCGCTGGACGCGCTGGCCGGCGACGCCGCCCGCTTCGACGTGGTGTTCACCGACGTCGCGATGCCCGGCATAAGCGGCGTCGAGCTCGCCCAGGAAATCCGCCGCCGCTGCCCGGACCTGCCGGTCGTGCTGACCAGCGGCTACAGCCAGGTGCTGGCGCAGCGAGGCAGCTATGGATTCGACTTCCTGCAAAAGCCGTATTCGATCGAGCAGCTCTCGCACGCGCTGCACAAGGTCTCCCGGCCGAAACCAACACGAACACCGACGGCGGCGTCGTCCTGACGCGCGCCGGTCCATTGTAACCGGTCCAGGCCGGGGTTAGCCTTCCGTCGGCGTCTATCCAGGAGGGAACGATGAGTCCCGACTACCCGGTCATCCTCCATCATTTTCCTCAATCGCCGTTCTCGGAGAAGATCCGCCTGATCCTGGCGCTGAAGAACGTGACATGGACCTCGGTGCTGATTTCCCGGATCATGCCCCGTCCGGATCTGATGCCGCTGACGGGAGGCTACCGGCGGACCCCGGTGCTGCAGATCGGCGCCGATATCTACTGCGACACCCAATGCATCGTCCGCGAACTGGAACGGCGCTATCCGCAGCCGACGCTGTTCCCGAGCGGGTATTACGGGCTTGCCGCCGCGACCGCGATGTGGACCGACCGTCCGTTCTTCCAGAACACCGTCAACCTGATCTTCGGCTCGGTGGCCGACAATGTGCCGCAGGAGTTCATCGACGACCGCGAAAAGCTGCGCGGCGCCAAATTTGATGTTGCCGCCATGCGGGAAGCGATCCCGCAGATGCGCGATCAGTTTCGTGCCCACCTGCAATGGATCGAAGCCCAGCTTCGCAACGGCCATAGCTGGATGTGCGGCGATAGCGCCAGCCTGTGCGACGTCAACGCCTACATGAATATCTGGTACGTGCGCACCAACCTTCCCGACCTCGACAAGCTGCTGTTCGAGTTCCCCGCCACGCGATCATGGGAGGCGCGCATTCGCGCCATCGAGCACAAGCCATGCAAGGAAATCTCGCCCGCCTCCGCGCTCGACATCGCCGCCAATGCTGCGCCGCGGACCACCGTGCTGGCCGACCCTTACGATCCCAACCACCGCAAGCCGGGCGACCAGGTCGAGGTGATGCCCGATGACTACGGCAAGATCAAAGTGAGCGGCGAGATCGTTTCCCTGTCTTCGCAGCATATCGCGATCCGCAGGCACGACCCCCGCGCCGGCGAGGTGGTGGTGCACTTCCCGCGGGCCGGCTTTCTGGTGTTTGATCAGGGCAGATAGGCCGAAGGAGTTGCTTGATGATCGATCACATCGGTTTTCCGGTTTCCGACTATCAGCGTTCCCTGGCGTTCTATCAGCAGGCGCTCGCGCCGCTCGACTACACGCTGATCATGAAAGTCACGCAGGAGAACGGCGCTGACCGGGCGGCCGGCTTCGGCGCGGGCGGCAAGCCGGATTTCTGGATCGGCGGTGAAGGCGGGCTTGAAAAGCCGCTGCATGTCGCGATCGTGGCAAAGGACCGCGCAACCGTGGATGCGTTCTACAAGGCAGCGATCGCAGCCGGCGGACGCGACAATGGCGCGCCCGGTATCCGCGCGCACTATCATCCCAACTATTACGGCGCGTTCGTGCTCGACCCCGACGGCCACAACATCGAAGCGGTCTGCCACGCGCCGGAATAGTTCCGGGCTTGGACCGCCGGAACATCACAGCATGCGTGCCGTTATCGTTCTTCCGAAACAGAAACGGAGCGAACCATGACGCGTGATGATCCGCGCGCCGCGATCGGAAACAACGGCACGGTTACGTAGATGCCGATCGAACCGCCCGAGGTTCCGCCGCCAACACCAGGCACGCCGAGCGAACCACCTCCCGGAATCCCTCCGGGGAGTCCGCGCCCTGAGGTGCCGCCGCCGGCACGTGAGCCCGGCGAACCGCCAGTACCTGACGAACTGCCCGGCAAGCTGCCGGATGAATTGCCGATTCGCGGGCCGAACGGACCGCCTCCGCCGAATCCGACCGATGCCGCGGAACCACGCAAGCAACAATGGTGAGATCGCGATTTGCAAGTCTCGTCTGAATGAGCAATGAACAAGTTTGCTTGCAAGTCATTGCAACGCTGAAATAAAAAGCCTTTCCCCTTTGTCGCCCGCCACATTGCGGCCTAACGAATAACCGTTGATCCGACCGCCGAGCTATTCGGCCCCCGCCCATCCTCCTTCCTTACCAAGAACTTTCCCGGGACCTGCAATCATGACCAACCTCCGCCTCGTGCTGCTTGCCACGACCGCATTGACGGTGACGCAGCTAGCCAGCTTCGCATCGCATGCGCAAACCGCGCCACTCGTCGTGGCACAGGCAGCGGCGCCGAAGGAAGAACTCGGCCCCGACGGAAAGCCGAAGCAGCCACCGAAGGCAGCGCCGCCGGCCGGCGCGCCAAAGCAGCCCGCACCGCCGCAGCCGCCTGGCGCCGCTCCGCCTGCTCATCCGTCCGCTCCACCGGCCGCTGCGCCAGCGCGACCGGCACCACCGCCTCCGGCTGCTGCGCCGGCACGGCCGACACCGCCGCCGGCCGCCGCTCCGGAACGACCAACGCCTCCGCCTGCCGCGCCGACACGGCCGACTCCGCCTCCAGCCGCTGCTCCAGAGCGGCCAACGCCCCCGCCTGCCGCCCCGGCACGGCCGACTCCGCCGCCAGCCGCTGCTCCGGAACGACCAACAGCTCCACCTCCGTCTGCTGCTCCGCCGGCGCGTCCGACGCCGCCTCCGGCAGCAGCGCCGCATACTCCGACGCCGCCCACTGCAGCGCCGCCGGCGCGCACGCAGCCGCCCACGCCTCCATCCGCGGCGACGCCGCCCGCTGCGCCCACGACGCCAGCCACTCCGACGCCACCGCGCGGCGCGCAAAAGGAGGTGCCGCCCGCCGGCGCCAAGCAGCCCGCGCCTGCGCCGACGCAGCCTCATCCCGCGCCTGCGGCAACGCCGACACCCGCAACGCCGCCAGCCGCGGGAAGTCCGTCTCCGACTCCTTCGCCGGCACGGCCTGGCGCGGCGACGACGACACCTCCCGCCGCCGGTACGCCGGCGAGCCAGCCTCCCGCTGCAGGCACGCCGCCCGCCGGCGCCAAGCAGCCCGGGGCGGCCCCCACCGCCACGCCGACGCAGACTCGGCCTGCGCCTGCGGCAACGCCGACACCCGCAACGCCGCCGGCCGCGGGAAGCCCGTCTCCGACGCCTTCGCCGGTGCGGCCTGGCGCAGCGACGACGACACCTCCTGCCGCCGGCACGCCAGCGAGCCCGCCTCCGGCTGCAGGCACACCGCCTGCCGGCGCACCCGCTGCCGGAACTCCGACTGCGCCGCCCCAAGCCGGCCTCCCGCCCCGGCCTGCAGCTCCTCCCCCCGGAGCCGCTGCGCCGACCGTCGTCCCCGGCACGCCCGCCGCAGCGCCCCCGCCCAACAGGGCGCAATACGCGCCGCCGACGATTGCGCCGGCCTTCCGGGCGGCACCTACGGTCGCAGCGCCGCTGCCACCACCGCCGCGTCCGCCGCAGCGTGACCTGACGCCGCTCGCGATCGGTGCGGGCGTGGTGGCCGGCGCCGTGATCGGCGCGACAATCGCCGACCTCCGCAACCAGCGACAGGAAGTCGTCGAAGGCGGCCGTACCGTCTACACCGAGCCGGATCGCATCATCATCCGCGACCCGAGTGGGCAGGAGTACGTCCGCGGCAACGATCTCTATCGCTTCCGCTATGGCGCTCGCGACATCCGGAGCGAGACGATCGGCGGCGAAACCCGCACCGTCGTGGTCCGTCCCGACGGCAGCGAGGTGATCACCGTGGTTGGTGCGGACGGCACGCTGCTGCGGCGAATCCGCAGGGACCCCGGCGGCCGCGAGATCGTCATCATCGACAACAGCTACCGCGATCCGCGGGCGGTCGGCGGCTTCTATGTCGACGTGCCGCCGCCCGTGGTCAACATTCCCTACGATCGCTACATCGTCGACGCCCAGGAGGCGTCGCCGGACGTGATCTACGAGACCATGGAGGCACCGCCGGTACAACGGATCGAACGGCGCTATTCGCTCGACGAGATCCGCTACAGCCCCAATGTTCGCATGCAAATGCCGAGCATCGACGTCAACACGATCAACTTCGAGACGGGATCGTGGACTATCCCGCCGGACCAGGCGGCTCGGCTGCAGGTGATCGCCGACGGCCTCAACCGCGCGATCCAGCGCAACCCGCGCGAGGTGTTCCTGATCGAGGGACACACCGACGCGGTCGGCAACGACGTCGACAATCTGTCATTGTCGGATCGCCGTGCGCAGTCCGCGGCTGAATTGCTGACCCAGCAGTTCGGTGTGCCGGCGGAGAACCTGACGTCGCAGGGCTACGGCAAGCAGTATCTGAAGGAGCAGACGGACGGACCGAGCCGCATCAACCGGCGCGTCACTGTCCGCCGCATCACCCCGCTGCTCAACGGCGGCACCGCTTCACTGCCACCACCCAGCACACCGCGCTGAGGCGAGCGATTTCGAACAAATGGCCGGGAGCGATCCCGGCCATTTTTGTTTCGACAGTGACCACGAATTCGCTTCAGACTTTTGATGGGTTTCGCTTCGCTCGACCCATCCTACGAGCCCGTCATTGCGGGCCACTCGGCTATAGGCAGGCTTCGCAGATCGCGGCGACATGGCGATGGTCGGTGCCGCAGCAGCCGCCGAGAATGTGCATGCCGGGAAACGAGCGCCGGAGGTCGACATAGCGGCGGCCGAGATCGGTGGGATCGCCGGCATCGAGCGTCTCGGATTCGTCGAGCTCCTGGTGGCTCTTGGCCGACGCATTGGCCCTGACGCCATGGATGCGCCCGGCCCACGTGTCGCCCGCGCTCAACGCGCCTGCGAAATGGGACGGATGCGCGCAGTTGATCAGGAAATATTCCGGCCCGTTTTGCGTGGCGCGATCGACAGCCTCGATCGCCTCACGCAGCGTTTCACCCTTCACCAGACGACCATCGGTTTCGACGGTGAAGGAGATCGCCACCGGAATACCGTGTGCCTTGGCCGCGTGGACGATGCCGATCGCCTCATTGATCCCGTTCAGCGTGAACGCCGTCACCATGTCGGCGCCGCCTTCCGCGAAGGCGGCAATCTGTGGCGCATGATAGGCTTCCGCCTCCGATGCATCCATGTTGCCGGCTTTGTAGCCATCGCCGCGCGGACCGATCGCGCCATCGATGACACATGGCATGTTCGGCCGCTCCCAGCCGGTTCGCAGATGGTTCAGGAACTCAATCGAACGGACGTTGATCGATGTCAGCGCAGCCGCGTCGTAGCCGAGCTTGACGCCCCAATCCGGATTGGCGCGCCAGGTCGGGCTGTCGAGCACGAAACCGGTGCCCTTCGCGCGCGCAATCGCAAGGTAGGACTCGTAGTAGCGCTTGAGGTGCTCACGACCATCCGCGGAATCGAGCAGGACGAAAGCGGCAAAGTGCGGCAGCTCGAGGCTGTGGTGGAAGATCAGCGTCGTTTCCATGCCGCCGTCGGTCAGGAAGATGCCGCCGCGCCGCTGTGGCAGGTCGTGCCGATACTTGGCCATTGATGCCTCCGTGATCAAAAGGGCTGTCACCGGTAGGTCGGCCAATGCCGGGTTTGGTTGGGCCGGCTGGTGCCTCATATTGTCGCGACTTCCAGATGGCTCCCGCGCGCAGAGGCGTGAACGCAGAACCTGTCGGGATGGGCAAAAGCGTAGCGTGCCCGCCTCCGAGCGGAGTGTTGATCGCGGGCACGCTTCGCTTCGCCCACGCTACAAGAGCTCGCGAGGCTACGGCGCCGGTGCGGCAAGTCCCAGCGCATCGGCGATGACACGGAAGACGTCCGTGTTGTCCATCGAACCATGAACGCGTTCGCTGCCTGGGCCGGTTGCTGTCAGGATGACGTCTTCTCCCGAATGCACGCTGGCGCCGATCATCGCCGGCAGATTGCCGGGGCGTAGCACGGCTCCCGGAACGTCCTTGTATTTGTCGTTGGCTTTGAAAGTCCCAGGCTCATCGCCCTTCGCCGTCGGATCATTCGGGTTATCGAGCTTGGGGCGGAAGGTTTCGTAATGGTCCGGCAGGCTGGCCGAGAAAATCGCGAGCCGCCGGCTGACATCCACCCGCGAGGGATAGCCTTCCGCATCGGCAGCCGGATAGTTGGGGAATCCCGCCTTGTCATAGACGCCGACGCGTTCGCGGAACGGGACGTTGGGCGTCTTAGTCATGTCGTCATTGATGGTGCCGACAAGACTGTTGGGATGATTGTGGTCCGCCACCACCAGGATCAAGGTGTCGTCGCCGCGGGCCTGCGCCCAGTCGCGCGCAAAACGAACGGCATTGTCGAGCATGATCGTGTCGTAGACCGCGCGCTCCATGTCCAGGAGATGAGCGTATTTGTCGATTAGTCCCGATTCCACCATCAGGAAGAAGCCGGCATCGTTCTTCGACAGCACTTTCAGCGCGGCCTGCACCTGCTCGGTCAGGTCGGGCTGTTCGGGAAACTTGCCGACGCTGCCGCCTTTGAGGAACTTGCGGTCCAGGACGCCGTCCATGTTGCCGGAGGCAAACAGTCCCAGCAGCTTGTTCGTGTCGGGTTTCGCAGCCGAGGCATCAAGCTCGGACTTTGTCGTCACCACCTGATAGCCGGCATCGCGAAAGCGGGCGATGTAATCGATGTCGTCCTTGCGCTTTCCCGCTGCTGCTTGCGGCAGGAAATTCGCGCTGCCTCCTCCCATCAGGACATCGGGCTTGGCGGCGAAGAGCTGCGCGACGATCTCATCATAGGCGGCGCGGCGGCGGGTATGCGCGACCATTGCCGCCGGTGTGGCATCCTCGACTTCGGTGTTGGTGACGATCCCGATGCCCAGACCAAGCCGCCGCTTCGCGACGCTGGTGATGGTTTCGACCTTGGGATCATCGAACGGGCTTGTGGAGCGATCAGCGTAGACACCCAACGCGTTGACGGCGGTCTTGTGGCCCGTGGCGTAGGCGCTGGCCGCATTCGCCGAATCGGTGATGATCGAATCGGAGCCGGCAGTCGCAACCAGCGCCATATGCGGCATGTCGTCGATGGCAAGCTTGCCGAGGCTTTTGCCTTCCGCAATTCCCTTGGAGAGCATACGCGCCGCAACCCGATGCGCCGGCGACAGTCCATCACCGATGAACAGGATCACGTTCTTGGCCTTGCGCGGACCGGTGTCGTAAACCGACCACACGACAGTGCGGCTGCGTGCGCCGTCAGAGACTTCCACCTTCACGCTTCCGGGCTTGGTCAATGCGACGTCGCGAACGATCAGGGCCGACTGCTCCTTGCCGTCTTCGTGCTCCACGAAGGTGCCGGGCTGGCCGAACGCTGCGGAATAATCCGCGCCGTTCACCGTGACTTTCACATTCGCCGGATCAACGCGATCGGGAAACTCGACCTTGAAGTCGAAATGGGCGCTGGCGAGGATGTCGGCGCGGTCGATCGGATAGATCGTCTGGGCTAGCGTCGGCGATCCGGACAACAGGACGAGGAGAGCGGCACCGGCAAATGGCTTGATCATGATTTGCGCCCCACAATTGTTCGCCCGCGCCGTCCGGCTGCAGTACGGAGGTCACGGGCGCGCAGGCGACGAGACTAGCCGCGCCGAATGACGCGTCCATTACACATCGAGCCTGGATACCGGCGATGGATCGTCGCAGTCCGTAGCCCGGATGGAGCGCAAGCGTAGTCCGGGCTACGGAGCTCACACGCTTCAGCTCTTGTCGCTATCGAGCCTCAAGATGTTCGAGCCCTCGCCGAGCGACAGCAAGCCTGTCTCCGCGTAGAGATCCAGCTTGGTGCGGGTATCGGCGATGTCGAGGTTGCGCATTGTGAGCTGGCCGATACGGTCCGCCGGCGTGAACGCCGCATCCTCCACCTTCTCCATGCTCAGCCGCTCCGGCTGATAGCTCAGGTTCGGGCTCTCGGTGTTCAAGATCGAATAGTCGTTGCCGCGGCGCAGCTCGAGCGTCACCTCACCGGTGATGGCGCGCGCCACCCAACGCTGGGCGGTTTCGCGCAGCATGAGAGCCTGAGAATCGAACCACCGCCCCTGGTAGAGCAGCCGGCCAAGGCGCAGGCCGTTGATCCGGTACTGCTCGATGGTGTCTTCGTTGTGGATGCCGGTGATCAGGCGCTCATAGGCGATGTGCAGCAGCGCCATGCCGGGAGCTTCATAGATGCCGCGGCTCTTTGCCTCGATGATCCGGTTCTCGATCTGGTCGCTCATGCCAAGACCATGCCTGCCGCCGATGGCGTTGGCCTCGAGGAACAGCGCCACCGGGTCCGGGAAAGTCTGGCCGTTCAGCGCGACGGGCTGGCCTTCCTCGAAGCGCACGGTGACCTGTTCGGCCCTGACGACACAGTCGTCGCGCCAGAACGGCACGCCCATGATCGGATTGACGATCTTGATACCGCTTTGCAGGCTCTCGAGATCCTTGGCCTCGTGGGTTGCACCGAGGAGATTGCTGTCGGTCGAATACGCCTTCTCGGCGCTCATCTTGTAGGCGAACCCTTGCGCGGTCATGAACGCCGACATTTCCGCGCGGCCGCCGAGCTCGTCGATGAATTGCTGGTCGAGCCAGGGCTTGTAGATCTTCAGGTTCGAATTGGTCAGCAGGCCGTAGCGATAGAACCGCTCGATATCGTTGCCCTTGAAGGTGGAGCCATCACCCCAGATGTTGACCCCGTCCTCCTTCATGGCCGAGACCAGCATGGTGCCAGTCACGGCGCGACCGAGCGGGGTGGTGTTGAAATAGGTGGCGCCGCCGGTCGAGATGTGGAAGGCACCGGATTGGATCGCGGCAATGCCTTCGTGGACCAATTGCATACGGCAATCCACGAGGCGGGCTTTCTCGGCGCCGAACTCCATGGCCTTGCGCGGAATTTCGTTGTAGTCGGACTCGTCGGGCTGGCCGAGGTTCGCGGTGTAGGCAAAGACGCGCGCGCCCTTCTGTTTCATCCATAGCAGCGCTGCGCTGGTGTCGAGACCGCCCGAGAAAGCGATGCCGACTTTTTCGCCCTTGGGCAGGCTTTTCAAAATCGTACTCATGGAGCGTCCAATCGGTCGTAAAGTCGTTTGCTGTTAAGTTGCGCGAATATCAAATTTCGCGCTGATGGGCACGTGATTAATGGCGGCCTTTATGACGTCGCTCATATCGACGGCCTGGGGTCCGTCTCGCGCCGGCGCCACCGTCGCGCGAACCGGGTTAGCGCGGCATCAACCTGGGCATCCGTCACCCGCGTCGACGGCCAGCGGTAGATCAGGGCATAGGCGAGCCAGATCACCAGGTAGGTCACGATGCCGGCAATCGCGACGTCGGTGAAGAAATGCCCGCCAAAGGCCATCCGCAGGGCGCTGGTGGCGATACCGAACACGGTCGCCGCCGCAAACGCCAGGGCGCGCCATTGCGGCGGCGCCAGCGCTGCCGGCGCATAGGTCCAGAACGCAGTCGCCCCCTCGCCGGAGAAGAACGAGCAGTTGCGGCCGCAGGTGCCGCGCGGATCCCACCACGGCACGAAGCTCTTGTCGCCGGCAAACTCGGTCACCGCCACCGGTCGCGGCCGGCCCCAATAGGTCTTGAAGGTGAAGTTGGTGAGGACGCCGGCGGAGAGCAGCAGCGTCACCAGGAGAAACGTCGCGGCGCGGCCCGAGATCAGCATCGGCCGGTCGGGCCGGATCATCTTGACGACGAACGCAGCGATCGCGGGCAGCGCAAATCCCCATGCGATCCACATCGCCGCATCGCGCGCAAACGACGCGACAGCGTTCAGCTTCAGCGGAAAGGTTTTTTGCGCGGCATCGTAGAACAGCGCACCGAGCTTCAGGTCGAGTTCGGGAAAGAGCCCGAACAACAGCCCGATCACGACCGCAAGCCCCAGCGCGATGAAAAGTCCGGTCCGGTTCATGGCGCGCGGTTTACCCGAGGCGGCGGGATGTGGAAACCCCGAATTCAACCGTCATTGCGGGGAGCGATAGCGACGAAGCAATCCACCTCTCCGCACGCGCAGCTGCATGGATTGCTTCGCGGAGCCTGTCGTCGGGCGGCGCTTCGCGCCGACCCGGTGGCTCGCAATGACAGCTCCATTCACGGCTGCGGCCGGGATTGTGACGGCAGTGGCGGGGGCGGCGGCAATTTGCGCGGCGGCTCGCGCCAGGCGCCGGCGGTGCGGCCCGCAATCAGCCAGTACACCAGACCCGCGACGATGCCGGCGCCGGTCATGATCTCGAGATGGCGATGCACGATGCCCTCGAACCGGAACGTATCGGGGTCGAACGGAACCAGGCCGAGATAACAGGCGGCCCCGACGATCGCGCCGCCGATCGCATAGCTCAGCGCGCCCCGGACATTGAAGGCTTCCGTGATCAGCACCACGATCAGCGCCGGCAGCAGCGCGAATCCGGAAATGAAGATGAAGCCGAAGCCGAGCACGATGTTGATGGCGTTCTGATCGATCTGACCGGTGCCGATATCGCTCAGCTCCGGATAGAGCACCGCCACGACGATGATCATGCCCGCCACCAGACAGGAGGCAAGGAAAGCGAGCAGGATCAGGAAGACGCGGCCGATCAGTGCCATGGCTTCATTCCACCGTCAGACCGTACCCGCGACACTACTCTCCACCGTCATGCCCGGGCTTGACCCGGGCATCCACGCCTGCCTCGAAGCTTCGGAAAGACGTGGATGGCCGGGACGAGCCCGGCCATGACGAGTTTCGGTGCATAGATCGTCTCAATCCGTCATCGCCATTGCGCGCAGCGCCTGGCGCTCGCGGGCGGAGAGTTTTTCGGTCTCCGATTTCAACTGGCCGCAGGCGGCGAGGATGTCGCGGCCGCGCGGGGTGCGCACCGGCGAGGAATAGCCGGCGTTGAAGATATATTCGGAGAACTTCTCGATCTGCTCCCAGTCCGAGCATTCGTAACGCGTGCCCGGCCAGGGATTGAACGGGATCAGGTTGATCTTCGCCGGAATGCCCTTCAGCAGCTTCACCAGCAGCTTGGCGTCATCGAGCGAATCATTGATGCCCTTCAGCATCACATATTCGAAGGTGATGCGCCGCGCATTGGAGGCCCCGGGATAGTCGCGGCAGGCCTGCAGCAATTCCTGAATCGGAAATTTGCGGTTGAGCGGCACCAATTCGTTGCGCAACTCGTCGCGCACGGCATGCAGCGAGATCGCGAGCATGACGCCGATCTCCTCGCCGGTGCGGATGATGTTCGGCACCACGCCCGAGGTCGACAGCGTGATGCGGCGGCGGGAGATGCCGATGCCTTCATTATCAGCAACGATGAGCAACGCATCGCGCACCGCATCGAAATTGTAGAGCGGCTCGCCCATGCCCATCATCACGACGTTGGTGACGAGGCGGCCGCCGCTCTCGCGGTCGGCCCAATCGTTCAGCCGATCCCGCGCCACCATCACCTGGCCGACGATCTCGCCGGCCGTGAGGTTACGCACCAGGCGCTGCGTGCCAGTGTGGCAGAAGGCGCAATTCAGCGTGCAGCCGACCTGCGAGGAGACGCAGAGCGTGCCGCGATCGGTCTCGGGGATATAGACGCATTCGACTTCATGCGGCTTCTCAAGATCGTTGCCGCTGGGCAGCCGCAACAGCCATTTGCGGGTGCCGTCGTTCGAAATCTGCTCGGCGACCACTTCGGGCCGGTCGACGGTAAAATGCTTCTCCAGCTCGCTGCGCATCTCCTTCGAGACGTTGGTCATCTCGGCAAAGCTCTTGGCGCCGCGGAAATAGATCCAGTGCCAGAGCTGCTGGGTGCGCATCTTGCGTTGCGAGGCCGGCACACCGATCTCGCCGAGCCGCTCGGCGATCTCCGTGCGCGACAGCCCGATCAGCGACGGCTTGGCCGGCGGCACATAGGTCTCGAGCGGAACTTTCTCCACGAGCGCGGTGCTGGCGCGATCGCTCTGGCTGGTGAGGGTGTCGGTCATGAAACATCACATAGGCCTTCCAGCAGGCGCTGGAAAGGCGGGAAATGCGCGGATTTCAGGCTGAATTAGCGCCGGCAGTCCTGCGCCAGCCGATCGAGCGCCTGCGACAGGCCCTTGAGCGAGAACGTGTCCGTCGTCTCGGTGCCCTTGGCCGAGACGCCTTTCACGGTCAGGTCCGCAGCCTTGCGCATGGCTTCGACCATGCGCTCTTCTTCTGCGGCGTTCTTGATCCAGAGCCCGTCGCCCTGGGTGTACATCGCATACGACCCGCCGCCGACCTCGAGCGTCGATTCCGACCCGGGCTTCAGGGTGTAGCCGATCATGATCGAGACTTCGTTGATGACCTTTTCCGCCGGACGGGTCGAGACGAAGGCGTAGGCCGGATCGCGCGGGCGATTCGGCGGATTGGTCTTCGACGACGACGGTTTTGCCAGCGCAAAACACACCTTCTTGCCGTTCGGGGTCGCGGTATAGGCGCCCCAGGTGCCGAACTGGCCAATCAGGGTCGGTTCGGCGCCCCCGGCCGCGGCAGCCGCCGCAGCGCCCTCCGGCTTGGCCGGGGCCGCAGACTTTGCCGCGCCCTTGGTGGCCGCCTTGGGGGAACCGCCCTGCGCCACGGCAAGGGAAGTCGTCGCGCAAAGCAGGGCGCCTGCAACCAGAGATGTCAGTATTTGCCGCACGGACAACTGGTTCCCCTATCATTGTGACTGGAAGATGGCCCAACCGGCGTCGTCCCCGGCGCGATGCAATAGCCGGAAAAGGCCTTTTTGGGAAGGTAGTTAGGGGCATGGCGCGCGGTTCCGCCGCATTAACTTTTGGTACGCGAGGCGCGCTGCTGTTCCCATTGCGCGTCGGTCCAATGCAGGAGGTCCTCCGCCCCGGAGCTGCGCAAATGCGCCCCGCCGTCCTGCACCACCATCTCGCCATTGATGTAGCCGGCCTGGTCGGAGATCAGGAAACTCGCGAGGTTGGCGAGCTCGCCGTGCCCGCCGGGACGGCCCAGCGGGTTGCGGTGCGCCCAGCTCTCCTCGCGCCCTTCGGGCCGGAGCTGGCCGGTTGCTCCCGGCGTCGGAAATGCGCCCGGCGCGATCGCGACAGTGCGGATGCCCTTTGGCCCCCATTCCACGGCAAGGCTCTTGGTCATCGCAAGCACCGCCGACTTCGCCATCGCTGACGGCACCGTGAAGGCGCGCCCGGTGATCGTCGAGGTCGAGAGGATCGAGAGGATGACGCCTTTGTGCCCGCTCTCGATCCACCGCTTGCCGGCGGCAAGCGTGCAATACATCGTGCCGTGCAGCGTCGGCGCCAGGATCGCGTCCGCAGCACGGAATGAGAGATGCTCAGTCTGTGCAATGAAGGTTGCGGCCGCGTTGTTGACGAGCACGTCGATCGGCGCTTCCTGCCAGATCGCGTCCATCATCGCATCCACCGCCGCGCCGTCGCGGATGTCGCATGTGATTGTAGTGACCTTGGCGCCGAGATCGTCGCGCAATCTCGTCGCCGTGTGCTGCAGTAATTCCGTCCTGCGGCCACAGATGATCAGTTCGGCGCCGAGCTCGGCAAAGCGTCGCCCCATCGCTGCGCCAAGCCCGGAGCCGCCGCCGGTGACGAGGATCCGCTTGTGTGCCAGCAGGCTCTTTTCAAACATTGTTTGATCCCTCCGCGTTGTATTGTCGCCCGGCTTCAAATCCGGCATGAAGCGAGTAATCCTTCTGTGTCCGAAAATCAGGTGCATCCATGAAAGCCATTCTCTGCACAGAATATTGCCAACCCGACGATCTCGTGCTGGCTGACGTGCCCGATCCCGTGGCCGGACCGGGCGAAGCGGTGATCGCGATCAAAGCCGCGGCCCTGAATTTCTTCGACATCCTGATGATCCAGGGCAAGTACCAGATCAAGCCGCCGTTCCCGTTCTCGCCCGCGGCAGAAGTCGCCGGCGTGATCGAGAGCGTCGGCGACGGCGTCACTGATCTCAAGCCCGGCGATCGCGTGGTCGCCTCCTGCGGCCACAATGGCGCGCGCGAGAAGATCGCGCTGCCGGCGAATTCGATCGTGAAGATTCCCGACAATCTCGATTTCGATCGCGCCGCCGGGATCATCATCATCTACGGCACAGCGCTGCACGCGCTGGAAGATCGTGCGAGCCCGAAACCGGGCGAGACGCTGGCCGTGCTTGGCGCCGCCGGCGGCACGGGGCTTGCGGCCTGCGAGCTCGGCAAGTTGATGGGCCTGAAGGTGATCGCCTGCGCCTCCTCGGACGAGAAGCTTGAGTTTGCCAAGCAGCATGGCGCCGAGCTGACGCTCAATTACGCCAAGGAAGATCTGAAAGAGGGCCTAAAGGCGCTGACCGGCGGCAAGGGCGTCGACATCATCTTCGATCCCGTCGGCGGGACCTACGCCGAAGCTGCGCTCCGCGCCATCGCCTGGGAAGGCCGCTTTCTCGTCATCGGCTTTGCCGCCGGCGACATTCCGAAGATGCCGCTCAACCTTGCGCTGCTCAAAGGCTGCGATATCCGCGGCGTGTTCTGGGGCGCGTGGACGCGGCTCAACCCCGAGAAGAACCGCAAGAACCTGCAGAAGCTCGTGCAGTGGACCGCCGAAGGAAAAATCTCTTCGCATGTCGATCGCACCTTCCCGCTGTCGCAAACGGCGGAAGCACTGAAGGTGCTCGCCGGCCGCAAGGCGATGGGCAAGGTGATCCTGCATCCATAAAGAGGCGACACGCGCGTGAGTTGTGGCGCCATCCAGGCGCCGCGCTCTCCTATTACGGAATCACGCGCACTTACCCCGTGACCCCAATTCATTTAACTATGTGAATTAACTGACCGGGTTAGTTCCGAATGCGGAACTTATTCCCAAAATCACCATTTTTAATTTAGTGAATAGGGCATTTTTGCCATAATCGAACCAAAATAAGTCCCAATTCCCGCAGGTCAGGGCCGTTTTTTGGGCTCATTCGCAGTGCGTAAGTTCCCGTTAGCGGGCACTCGGGGAAAGCCGACAAGAAGCAAGAGACAACCAGAGATGCCCCATGCGTTGCGTATTGTGTAACGGGAAGCGTCAAAATGGTGGATATTTCATCACGCGTCACGCCGAGACAGGCGCATGACGTAGATATCGATGATCCTGAGCTGGCAGAGTATCGCTACCAGCGGTCGTATCGATCGGATACCGACATCGACACAGACGAGCCCGCCCCGCTGTTCCTGTCATACCCTCTCGACGAGGACAGCGGTGCGAAATATCGGCGAGGTTCTCTCGAACGTTCGCTCGGCCGCTCGTTGCTCACGAGTGGTCTTCTCATCGCTGCCGCCGCAGCGGCGGCTGTCCTGCTGGTTTCGCTAGACGTCACGCATAACATCACGGCCACCGCCAAGACGTGGCTGCTCGGCACCTCGCAAGTGCAGGCCCGAACCGTCATGGCGGCGCTGCCGCAACCCGTGAGCGAGCCTGTACCGCCACCATCGACCAATTCAGGTCCGCCGTCGCGCGAGCAAATCACGGCCGCGTATCAGGAGGCGATCAAGGGCGGCCAGGCCGTGGTCCGGTCGGTGGCACCGCCATCTGCCGCTCCACCGGCACCAGCAGCCGCTCCACCCGCGCCATCCGCCGCAGTACAAGCGGCACCGCCCGCTGCGCCGCCGGCAAGACAGGTCAGTCCCGACGAGCTCGGCGCACTGATGAAGCGGGCGAACAGCCTGCTTGCGATCGGCGATATCGCAGCCGCACGGCTGCTGCTCGAGCGCGCCGCCGATGCGCAGGAGGCCGACGCGGCGCTGCTGCTGGCGCGGACCTACGATCCCCTGGTGCTGGGAACGAAGGATGCGCGCGCCATCACGCCCGATCCGGCTCAGGCGCGGATCTGGTACCGCCGGGCGGCCGAGCTTGGCTCGCAACACGCCCAGCAACGTCTCACACAAATGCAAGATTGAACCTTTTTGGGGTAGCACATGCTGCGATTGTTTGGAGTGGCGTTATTCGCCCTGACGATGATTTGCGGCCCGACAGTACGGGCTGAGGAAACCGAATATGATCCGGCCAAGGTCAGCGACAGCCTGAGGGCCATCTTCCAGTTCGGCTCGGCCGCCACCAAGCAGAACCTGAACGCCAACACGGTGACGCTGATCACGGGCACGATCGGCGGCACCTACGTCCAGTTCGGCGCCGACCTCGCTTCCGTGCTCGACGACGGCAACAAGTTGCGCGTACTGCCGATCGTCGGGCGCGGCTCCGTGCAGAGCGTCGCCGATATCCTGTTCCTGCAGGGCGTCGATCTTGGCATCGTCCGCGCGGACACGCTGGACTATCTCGAAAGAAAGGGCTTTGCGAAGGACATCAAGAGGCAGTTCGCCTATGTGACCAAGCTCTATAACGAGGAGATGCATGTCGTCGCGCCGAAGACGATCAAGACCCTGAAGGATCTCGACGGCAGGATCGTCAGTGTCGACCTGCCCAATGGCGGCACCTTCGTCACCGCGCTGACAGTGTTCGAGCGGCTCGGGATGAAGGCGAAATTTCTCTACATCGAGCAGCGCATCGCAATGGAGAAATTGAAGGCCGGTGAAATCGACGCCGTGATCGTGACCGGCGGCAAGCCGTACAAATCCGTCAGCACATTCAACAATGACGGCCGCTTCCACCTCGTCACCGTCAACTATGACAAGCCGCTGCAGAACGACTATCTGCCGGCGACGCTCACCTCGAAGGATTATCCGAACCTGATTTCGGATCAGGAGCGCGTCGACACCATCGCCGTGCCTGCCGTGCTCGCGGCCTATAATTGGGCGCCGAACACCGAGCGCTCGCGCAAGCTGGCGCTGTTCGTGGACGCTTTCTTCACGAAATTCCCGGCCTTCCAGAATCCGCCGTTCCATCCGAAGTGGAAGGAGGTCTCGCTGGCTGCACCGCTGCCAGACTGGACCCGGCTGCCGTCGGCCAAGCAATGGCTGGAGAAGCACAGCGTGGAAGCGGTGACACGCAGTCGCTTCGATGAGTTCCTGAAGCAATCGCCGGGCGCAGCCAAGCTGCAGACGGACGCCGACAAGGAGGCGCTGTTCAAGCAGTTCCAGGCCTGGGAAGCGGAGAACAATGCCCGCGCGCAGGTGCGCACAGGCGAGAAGCGCTAGCTAGATCTCCTCGGCCGTCTCGATGCCGCGCTTCAGCGCGGCACGGGCGGCTTCGCGGTGCTCCGGCGTGATGTGGCTTGCGACCATGCGGATCGCGGTCGCCAGGATCGCAGCATCATCGGTGAAGCCGAGAACCGGCATCACGTCCGGCACGAAGTCGAACGGCAGGACGAAATAGGCGATGGCGCCAAGCAGCGCCGCCTGCACATGGCGCGGCGTCTCTTTGTCGAAGGCGCAATAATAGGCCGCCAGTAGATCTTCGGCGAAAGGCAGTTTCGCCGCCACCCGCTTCAACTTGATCCAGAAACGCCGTCGCACGCTCTCGCGGTCCTGCGCCAGCCCATCGGCCGGCTCGAAAGCGACAGTGTGTTCGGATGATGTCATCGGAAGAAGCTCCCTCGGACCACAGCCGCCAAACGGTCCCGCGACCCCTGACGCAAAAGGTGGGGACCTCCCGCCTGCCCTGCAAGATCATCCAAGGAGAAGTCGCCTCTCTCAGCCAGCCTGCTTGGCGATCGCCTCCATCGCCCTGGCCAATTCGATGTCGCGCGCCGTGACGCCGCCGGCGTCATGGGTTGCGAGCACCACATCGACCGTCTTGTAGACGTTCCTCCATTCCGGGTGATGGTCGCGCTTCTCCGCGATCAGCGCGACGCGCGTCATGAAGCCGAAGGCCTCGTTGAAATCCCTGAACGTGAAAGTCTTGGCGATCGCCTCACGTCCCGGCACCTCGGACCAGCCGGATAGTTCCTTCAGCGCCGATTTCCGCGGTTCCGCCGATAACCGTCCTGCCATGGCAAATCTCCACTTCACTCGTTCACACCCTAACACCGGCAGCCACCAGCGGGATCCATGCTCACGACGCGGCCGCAAAGCGCGTCCTATCGCCGCTGGTAACCATGACGGGATTGTAACCTAGCTGCTGCCGGAATTTTGTTACAATGCAAAGGATAAACGCGTCGGCGGGATGACCCAGAACCTCAAACGGCTGTTTGCGCGATCGATGACCGAGCCTGACTTCGTCGCCGCTCCAGCTTCGCCTCCGCCGCGTTCGGCGCGGCGTCGGCTGAGTTTCGTGATGATTGCCGGCGCGCTTGCCATCATCGGCGCACTGGCCGCCGGCTATTACTTCGCGATGCGGCCGGTGAACTTGAAAATCGCGGTCGGGCCCGCCAACAGTGACGACCTCAAAGTAGTCCAGGCGCTCGCCCAAGCCTACAACCAGGGCAACAGCCAAATCCGGCTGCGTCTGATGCAGACGGACGGCGCGGTAGCGAGCGCCGAGGCGCTGGCCGGCGGCAAGGCCGACCTCGCCATTATCCGCGGCGATCTGGATGTCCCCAAGAATGCGCAGGCGGTGGCGACGCTGCGCAAGAATGTCGTGGCGATCTGGGTGCCGCCGCAGGGCAAAGGCAGGGGCAGGAAAGCAGCGCCAAAAATCACCAAGATCGCGCAGCTCGCCGGCCACCGCGTCGGTGTCGTCGGCCGCACGCCCGCCAACGTCAACCTCTTGAAGGTGATCCTGCAGCAATATGGCGTCGACCCCGCCAAGGTAGAGATCGTCCAGTTTCCCGCCAATGAGACGGCCGAGACCATCAAGGGCCAGAAGGCGGACGCCTATCTCGCCGCCGGACCCGTCAACAGCAAGATCACAACCGACGCGATCGCAGCTTCGACGCGCGGCACGCCGACCTTCCTCGCCATCGACGCGGCGGAAGCGATCGCGCAGAACCATCCCGCCTATGAAGCCTCGCAAATCCCCGCCGGCTCGCTCGGCGGCGTCGACCGCCCTGCGGACGAGGTCAAGACCATCAGCTTCTCGCACCATATCGTGGCGCGCAGGGGCATTTCCGAATCGACCATCGCCATCTTCACCCGACAGCTGTTCTCGATCCGGCAGTCGCTGAAGAACGATTTCCCGCCGGCCGCCAGGATCGAGACGCCGGACACCGACAAGGACGCCACGATTCCCGTGCACCCTGGCGCTGCGGCTTTCGTCGATGGCGACGAGAAGACCTTCCTCGACCGCTACAGCGATTACATCTGGTGGGGGCTGATGCTGGTCTCCGCAATGGGTTCGGCCGGCGCCTGGTTTGCCGGCTACCTGAAGAAGGACGAACGCAGCATCAACACGTCGCAGCGCGACCGGCTGCTCGACATGCTCGCTGCCGCGCGCCACAGCGATTCGATGGAAGAACTCGACCAGATGCAGGCCGAAGCCGACAACATCCTGCGCGAAGCGCTGACCTGTTTCGAGCACGGCGGAATCGAGCAGGGCACGCTGACCGCCTTCAACATCGCGCTCGAGCAATTCCACAATGCGGTCACCGACCGCAAGCTGCTGTTGATCAGCATGCCGCAAAACCTGCAGCGCGCCAGCGCGCAATTCCGGGCGGCAGGGACCGCTTAGCCAAGGCGGGACGCAATCGGGTTCGCTTCAGTTCCCTGTTTGCGGGGCACGCGACCTCTCCTCCGTCATTCCGGGATGCGCCGAAGGCGCAGGCCCGGAATCCATCGGGCCGCAAGCGACGTGGATGAATGGATTCGGGGCTCACGCTTCGCGTGCCCCGGAATGACGACCAGATGCAATTTCTCTGCGATCACGTGGAGATGGCCGCCGTAATCGCTTCGTCATAGAATCCTTCTAGGTCTGTTGCGACATTTCGGCGCATCCGGCGCCGGACCGACGGAGGCTTGCCATGACGATCAGGATTTCCCGCCGAAAGTTCCTCTCTTCAGCCGCTGTCGGCGCCGGCGTCATCGCGATGCCCCACCTCTCCCGCGCCGCCGACCGGCCGGCCGTCACCCATGGCGTGCAGTCCGGCGACGTCGGAGTTGACGGCGGCGTGGTCTGGGCGCGCGCCGACCGGCCGTCGCAAATGATGGTCGAGGTCGCGACGACCGAATCCTTCAAGGACGCGCGCGCACTGCCGCCGATCGCGGCCCTGCCCGAAAGCGATTTCACCGCCAAGATGCTCCTGGAAAACCTGCCCGCGGGCCAGGACATCTTCTACCGCGTGCGCTTCCGCGACCTCGCCCATGTCAACGTCCTCGGCGAGCCCGTAACCGGCCGCTTCCGTACCGCGCCCGCCGACCGGCGCGATGTCAGCTTTGTCTGGGGCGGCGACGTCGCCGGCCAGGGCTGGGGCATCAATCCCGACGATGGCGGCATGTTCACCTTCGCCACCATGGCCAAATACAAGCCGGATTTCTTCCTGCATTCCGGCGACACCATCTATGCCGATGGCGTCATTCCGTCCGAGGTGAAACTCGCCGACGGCAAGCTCTGGAAGAACCTCACCATCCCGGAGAAGGCCAAGGTCGCCGAGACGCTCGACGAGTACCGCGCGGCGCACAAGTACAACCTGCTCGACGAGCATGTGCGCGGCTTCAATGCGGAGGTGCCGATCTTCGTGCAGTGGGACGACCACGAGGTCACCAACAACTGGTCGCTGTCGAAACAGCTTCCTGCCGCCTACAAGGAGCGCGACATCAACGTGCTGGCGGCGCGTGCGGCGCGCGCCTTCCACGAGATGTATCCGATGCGCGAAAGCATCGTCGAGCCGGGACGCGTCTATCGCACGCTCAGCTACGGACCGCATCTCGACGTATTCATGCTGGACGAGCGCAGCTATCGCGGACCCAACGGGCCAAACCAGCAGACCAGCTACGGTCCCGATGCTTATTTCCTTGGCCCGGACCAACTCGCCTGGCTGAAGCGCGGACTGCTCAACTCGCGCGCCACCTGGAAGGTGATCGCCTCCGACATGCCGCTCAGCCTCATCGTCTATGACGATGCGGCCAACAGCAAGGGCTCCGAAGCGTTCGCGCAAGGAGACGGCCCGGCGCGCGGCCGCGAGCTCGAGATCGCCGAGATCCTGCGTTTCATCAAGACCGCCGGGATCGTCAACACCGTGTGGCTGACCGCCGACGTGCACTACGCCGCCGCGCACTATTACAATCCGAACAAGGCGCAGTTCCAGGACTTCGACCCGTTCTGGGAATTCGTCTCCGGCCCGCTGCATGCCGGCACTTTCGGCCCCAACGAGCTCGACAACACGTTTGGACCCGAGGTGAAGTTCATCAAGGCGCCCGGAGCCGACAAGCAGAACCTGCCGCCATCGGCGGGCATGCAGTTCTTCGGCCACGTCAAGATCGACGGCGCGACCGGACAGATGACAGTAACCTTGCGCGACCGCGCCGACGTCGCGCTGTGGTCGACCACGCTCGACCCGAAGCCGGTGTAACATCGTAACGTAGTGACGTGACGTAGCCCGGATGGAGCGCAATCCGGGACGGTCTATCCGCGAACCCAGGACCCCGGATTGCGCTGCGCTTCATCCGGGCTACGAATCCGAAACCCTCATTCGCAGCGCTGCTTCCAGCGCTTCGGTCGAGCATGGCTTGACCAGGCGCGGCTTGCCGGCCAGCGCAGCGGGAAGCTGGACGTCAGCGCCATAGCCGGTGACGAAGAGATAGGGGATCCGTAGCGCGTCGAGCTCCTCGGCGAGCGCAAAGGTGTTCTCGCGGGCCAGCACGACATCCAGCAGCGCGAAGTCGGGCCGGCGATAGGCGATCATCTGAAGTGCTCGCGCGACGCTGGTCGCTGTCCGCACCGTCTTCACCCCGAAGCCGAGGATCGTGTCCTCGAAATCGATGGCGATGATCGGGTCGTCCTCGACGATCAACACGTCGGAAGGCATGCGGCTGAAGAGGGCCGGTATCATATGCGCGCCAGGTCCTGTTTTGAGGCATTGATCTGATGGTCCGGACATGAGCCGCCAGTCGGCACGCTGCCGGCGCCTCTGAAGCACACCGGCGGTTCCCGCATTGAAACCACCACACTGCGGTCCCGGCGTCTGTTCACTTGTGCACACAACAGGAGGAACGGGTTGACTATCGTCGCGGTTGGTGAGGGGGAGACCCGATGCTTCAACAACGCAGCCAACCGGACAGAGCCGACCGGCCCTTCAACAACCTGTTGCGCCGTCTGAGCGACGCCGATTATGGGCTGATCGCACCGCACCTCGCGCGCGCCGAGGCCAATGCCAACGACCTGCTTTACAGCCCCGGCGACGACGTCGAGACCGTGTATTTTCCCTGCGGGCCCGGCCTCGTCTCCTACCTCGTGACCAACGAGGACGGCCGGGACGTCGAGACCATTCTGGTCGGCCGCGAGGGTGCCGTCGGTGGCATCGTCAGCCAGGGATCTCTTCCCGCCTATACCCGCATCATCGTCAAATTCGGCGGGCCGTTCGCGCGGATGACGGTCGGCAGGCTGGAAGCGGCCAAGCTGAAATCGCCCTCGATCCGCAACGTCTTCGCGCGCTACGCCGATTGCATGCTGGCGCAGATCTTTCAGTCGACGGCCTGTAACGCGATCCACTCGATCGAGCAGCGCACCGCCAAATGGATCATCTCGGCGATGGAGCGCACCAATGGCGATGGCGCTGTGCCGCTCACGCATGAGCAGCTCGCCACCCTGCTGGGGGTGGGCCGTAGCTATGCCAGCCGCGTGATTCAGTCCTTCAAGGCCGAAGGCGTGCTGGAGACGCGCCGCGGCGCGATCCTGGTCCGCAACCACGACGTCTTGCGCCTCCGCTCCTGCCTGTGCAACGAGGCCGTCAAGGACCACTTTGAGGAGGTGCTCCGTGGGGTCTATCCGAGCAAGGAAGAGGAAGCCGGATAGGCATCATGAAATCAGGCTGAATTGCATCCCCGGCCACGGTGCGCCCCCTCTCCCGCTCGCGGGGAGGTGCCAAAGGGTTCCAAAAACGGCGGGTACCCGGCAAACAACGCATTGTTTTTTGGCGGTTTCTGACTATATTGCGCCGCAAACGCGCAAGCTTTGCCCGGTCCCTTTTGGCCGGGCTTGCTTTTTGAGGCGAGCCGCGCCCCGCGAGATTTCAAAGGCTTGAGTGTGATCCGGACCCGGAGGGGCCGTAGTTACCAAAGATCGATCCCGGCTTTCCGGCGAGATCGCTCAAGACCTGTGCACGACTGAAAAGCAGAGCCATGAATCTTCGTAACGTCGCCATCATCGCCCACGTCGACCACGGCAAGACCACCCTGGTGGACCGCCTGCTGCAGCAATCCGGTACGTTCCGCGAGAATCAGAAGGTCGCCGAACGCGCCATGGACTCCAATGATCTCGAGCGCGAGCGCGGGATCACCATCCTGGCCAAGGCCGCATCGGTGCAGTGGAAGGACATCCGCATCAACATCGTCGATACCCCCGGCCACGCCGATTTCGGCGGCGAGGTCGAGCGCATCCTCAACATGGTGGACGGTGCGCTGGTGCTGGTGGATGCCGCCGAAGGCCCGCTGCCGCAGACCAAGTTCGTGGTCTCCAAGGCGCTCAAGGTCGGCTTGAAGCCGATCGTCGTCATCAACAAGGTCGACCGCCCCGACGCGCGACCGACGGAAGTCATCAACGAAGTGTTCGATCTGTTCGCGGCGCTCGATGCCAGCGAGGAGCAGCTCGATTTCCCGATCCTGTACGGCTCGGCCAAGCAGGGCTGGATGGCGGAGAGCCCGGAAGGCCCAAAGGAAGCAGGCATGCAGCCGCTGTTCGATCTGATCGTGCGGCACGTCGCGCCGCCGAAGGTCGAGGAAGGCCCGTTCCGCATGATCGGCACCATCCTCGAGGCCAATCCCTATCTGGGGCGTATCATCACCGGCCGCATCACCTCCGGCATCGTCAAGCCGAACCAGGCTGTGAAGGTGCTAAATGCGGAAGGCAAGCTGGTCGAGCAGGGACGCGTGTCAAAGATCCTGGCGTTCCGCGGAATCGAGCGCACACCGCTCGATGAAGCTGAAGCCGGCGACATCGTCGCCATTGCCGGCCTCACCAAGGGCACCGTCGCCGATACGTTCTGCGATCCCACCGTCGAGACGCCGCTGCTCGCGCAGCCGATCGATCCGCCGACGGTGTCGATGTCCTTCATCGTCAACAACTCCCCACTCGCAGGCACCGAGGGCGACAAGGTGACGAGCCGCATGATCCGCGATCGCCTGATGCGCGAGGCTGAAGGCAATGTCGCGCTGCGCGTCATCGAAGCCGCCGATAAAGACTCGATGGAAGTCTCCGGCCGTGGCGAATTGCAGCTCGCGATCCTGATCGAGACCATGCGCCGCGAAGGTTTTGAGCTCTCGGTGTCGCGTCCGCGCGTCGTGTTCAAGAAGGACGAGGCCACGGGCCAGGCGCTGGAGCCGATCGAGGAAGTCGTGATCGACGTCGACGAGGAGCATTCCGGCGTCGTCGTGCAGAAGATGAGCGAGCGCAAGGCCGAGATGATCGAGATGCGCCCGTCCGGCGGCAACCGGCTCCGGCTCGTGTTCTACGCGCCGACCCGCGGCTTGATCGGGTATCAGGGTGAACTGCTCACCGACACCCGCGGCACCGCGATCATGAACCGCCTGTTCCACGGCTATGCGCCCTACAAGGGCGAGATCCAGGGCCGTCGCAATGGCGTCCTGATTTCCAACGATCAGGGCGAGGCCGTCGCCTATGCCATGTTCAAGCTGGAGGATCGCGGCCCAATGATGATCGAGCCGGGCTGGAAGGTCTACAAGGGCATGATCGTCGGCGAGCACACCCGCGACAACGATCTCGAGATCAATGTGCTGAAGGGCAAGCAGCTCACCAACATCCGCACCACCTCCAAGGACGAAGCGGTGCGCCTGACCCCGCCGATCCGGATGACCCTGGAAAAGGCGCTGGCCTATATCGAGGACGACGAGCTCGTCGAAGTGACGCCGAAGTCGATCCGGCTGCGCAAGAAGCACCTCGATCCAAACGACCGCAAGCGCGCCGAAAAGGCCAAGGAAGCGGTGGCTTAACCTCTCGCTCCACAAGGGAACCGTCATGGCCGGGCTTGTCCCGGCCATCCACGTCTTCGATACTGGGAACCAAGAGCTGGATGCCCGGGACATCTGCGCGAAGACGCGCTTCGCGCTTTTGCGCCGGCATGACGATGAAGTGGACGACCCGATGTCCCTCCCCTCCTCAGTCGACGTCGCCATCATCGGCGCTGGCGCAGCCGGCCTTGGCGCAGCCAATGCGCTGAAGGATTCCGGCCTGTCGGTGATAGTGCTGGAAGCGCGCGACCGCCTCGGCGGGCGGGCGCATACGGTGCAGGCCGCGCCCGATGTGGTGTTCGACGTCGGCTGCGGCTGGCTGCATTCGGCGGACAAGAACAGTTTCGTCGCCGTCGCCGAACAACTGAATTTCGAGATCAACAAGACCTTGCCGCCCTGGCGCGAGCGCGCCTATGGCAAGGCGTTCCCGCAAGCCGATCGCGACGATTTCATGCGTTCGCTCGATGAATTCTACGAGCGCGCTTGGAAGGCCGCGCAAAGGGGCGAGGACGCGCCCGCGAACCGTTATCTCGAGCCGGGTAATCGCTGGAATCCGATGATCGATGCGATCTCCACCTATGTGAACGGCTGCGAGCTCGACCAGGTCTCGATTCTTGACATGGAGGCTTATGAGGACACCAACATCAATTGGCGCGTGCGGCGCGGCTATGGCGCGCTGGTCGCCGCCTATGGTGCCTCATGTCCCGTCGCGCTCAATTGCAATGTCACGCTGATCGACCATTCCGGAAAACGCCTGCGCCTCGAAACGTCGCTGGGCACCCTTGCGGCCGACCATGTGATCGTGACCGTGCCGACCAATTTGATCGCGGATGAAGCGATCCGCTTCTCGCCCGCGCTGCCGTCAAAAGTCGACGCCGCGCGCGGACTGCCGCTCGGCGTCGACGATAAGGTGGTGCTGGCGCTCGCCGATGCGGAGGCATTTCCGAAGGAAGGCAATTTGCGCGGCGCCACCATGCGCACCGAAATGGGCACCTATCACATCCGTCCGTTCGGCCAGCCCTGCATCGAGGGCTTTTTCGGCGGCCGGTTCGCAAAAGAGCTGGAAGATGCCGGCGACGGCGCCTTTGCCGCGCACAGCATCGACGAAATCGCGGGCTTTCTCGGTAGCGACATCCGGCGCAAGCTGACGCCGCTTGCGGAATCCCGCTGGGCGCACGACCCCTTCGCCCGCGGCGCCTATTCGCACGCGCTCCCCGGCCATGCCGGCAAACGTGCCGTGCTGGCCGCGCCCGTCGATGGACGATTGTTCTTCGCGGGTGAAGCGACCTCGCCGAACTTCTTCTCCACCGCACATGGCGCGCGCGACTCCGGCGAGCGCGCGGCACAGGAAGTGCTGGCTTCAAAGGCGAAGCGCTAACCGCTTTCCAGTCATCGCGAGCAGCGTAGCCCGGGTGGAGCCAACGGGTCGCGTGAACGCGCGCCCGATGACAGGCTCCACGCAACACGGGACATCTCTATCCGCCTTGCGAGCGGCCCGGGGTTACGCTGGCGCTCCACCCGGGCTACGAGGCTGTGGTTATGGGTCGCTGCTTTCGCACGGACGACAGTCGTAGGATGGGTAGAGCGCAGCGAAACCCATCATTCAATCACCCGCGTCCGCATCTCAGCATCCGGCACAAAGCAAGTCTCGTATTTGCCGAAAATGCGATAGCGATTGCGTGCCACGAGATTGTAGACGGCGTCGCGCAGCGGCTTCGGCACCGCGAACAGTGCTCGGGTCCAGCGCCAGCCCGGCAGGTGGCTCAGCACCGTGAGCGCGGCGTCGGATTTGAAATAGGCGACACCGCCATGCACGACGGCGTTGGTGTCAGGATCAGCAGGATCGATGCCGAATGCCCGCGCCAGCCGCGTGCCATAGCCCGATTGGACTGGCGTGAAGCGGAAGCGGCGGTCCGCGTCGCGCGCGACGACGAAGCGGACCCAGCGCGAGCAGAAGATGCAGACGCCGTCATAGAGGATCACGTCATCGTCCGGCCAGAGTCGCATTCTGTTTCCAGTTGACGCATTCTTGCGCGACGACGAAGCGAGCGTCATGGTTTAGCCCGAGCGGCACGCCGCGCTCTCAGCGCGCGATCGATGTCTGCCGCGGCGAGCTTAACGCCATTCTCGCTTTCGGGCAGCCAATGGCCTTCGCCGCCATAGGCCGGCAGCACGTGAAAATCCACCCGCCCGCCGGCCTCGCGAAAGGCATCGGCGAGCTGCCGCGACAGCGCCGGCGAAAAATAACTGTCATTGGCGGCAACGAACCATGTCACCGGCACTTTCGCCCCTCGGCCGAACTCGGCCGCCGAAGCGAGCAGGGTGTGCGGCGCGCAAACCTGGTCCGGAAAATCATTGGCGCGGCCGCCGCGCCCCGGCGCGAAGGCGATGATCGCCAAGATGCCATTTGGGCTCTCGGCGGCAAGCGCCAGCGCACCCCAGCCGCCGGCGGAATGGCCGATGACGACAGCGTGATCCTTCCGGATGAAAGGCTGATCGCTGAGGTAATCGAGTGCGAGCCTGATCTGCCCGGCGGTAGCCCGAGCCGCGCGTGAATAATTCGCCTCGTCGCAGCCGCCCTGGTCTTCCAGGTATGTTCCGCCTGTTGCGCCATGGCCGAGCCGCTCCGGCACCAGCACGGCAAAACCGCGTGCGACCATCGAGCCGGCCAGCGCGCGGTATTCGGGCTGGGGCATCTGTGCCCGACGCAGCACGTTCTGCGTCGTGGCATGTGCGATCAAGACAGGCGGAAATGGCCCTGCGCCCGGTGGGCGAAACAGCAAGGCGCGCGCCGGCCGCGCGGGGTCGGGCGACGGCACCAGCCATTGCTGCCGCCGGCTCGGCTCGCCCTCCCCGCCCTGCGCCCCTAGGACGGGTTGCGCCAGAGCTGCTTCGGAGCCGAGCGCCGCGGCAACAAGCAGCGCGAAAATCACTTTAAGTGAATGCATTCTTGGCCTGACGCGACCATGCTGGGGAAACCGGATTCGCCGAAAGACGGTCTCGCGAATCAACCCGGCGCAGTTTTTCACGACACGCTTGCTGACCATATGTCACCGGCGTGACGCCGGCCTGCCCCGCATCACGAACTGGCCGATTGAAGTTCGCACTGTCCTCTTTCGGTACAAGTCGTTCGAAAACTGATGCAAAAAATCCACAGGTTAACCGATAATTAACGATAGAGCTTGAAGGCGGCGCGCCGACTTGCTTTGATTGGATCATGAGCACAACCCTGATAGAGGTCCGGCCGGCCAAGGTTGCGGATGCAGCCGCGGTGGCGGCTACGCATGACGAAGCCTGGCGTTCAGCCTATCAGGGCATCATCCCCGGCGCCGAACTGGAAAAGCTGATCAACCGGCGCGGTCCGCACTGGTGGGACAGCGCGATTCGCAAGGGCAGCCGCGTCAGCGTGCTGGTGTTCGGGGACAAGATCGCAGGCTACGCCAATTACGGTCGTAACCGCGCCCGCAGCCTGCACTTCGAAGGCGAGATCTACGAGCTCTATCTGCGGCCGGAATTCCAGGGCCTCGGCTTCGGCCGCCGCCTGTTCAACGCCGCCCGCCGCGACCTCGCGCAGAGCGGGCTGAAGAGCATGGTGGTCTGGGCGCTGTCGGATAACGACCCGGCCACGGAGTTTTATCGCGCGCTCGGCGGCCGCATGGTGGCGCGCTCCTCCGAAAGGTTCGGGCCGAAATCGCTCGACAAGGTCGCTTTTGCCTGGACCAACTGAGGCTGCGAGCGTCTCCGGGACGGCGCTACGGGCGCGCGTCAACCAATAGCCCAAAAATCCATCATTTTTCCTCGAAAGTTAGATGGATGGGCGGGCCCAGCCCGCGTATGACAGCAGCAATCACTGGTCCTGCCCGGCGCACCCGCGTTGGCAATCACGGAGTTCTCTATGCGTATTGATGCGGTATCGATCGGAGTGAATCCGCCGCATGACGTCAACGTCATCATCGAAGTGCCGGTCGGCGGCGAGCCGATCAAATATGAAATGGACAAGGAAGCCGGCACGCTAGTGGTCGACCGTTTCCTCTATACGCCGATGCGCTATCCCGGCAATTACGGCTTCATCCCGCACACACTGTCCGACGACGGCGACCCCTGCGACGTCCTGATCGTCAACACCCGCGCCATCGTGCCCGGCGCGGTGATGAGCGTGCGCCCGGTCGGCGTGCTCCTGATGGAAGACGAAGCCGGCGGTGACGAAAAGATCCTCGCGGTCCCCTCCTCGAAGCTCACCCAGCGCTACGACAAGGTGAAGAACTACAGCGACCTTCCCCAGATCACGCTGGACCAGATCCAGCATTTCTTCGAGCACTACAAGGATCTCGAAAAGAACAAGTGGGTGAAGGTGCTGCACTGGGGCGATGCCGAAGAAGCGCGCAGGCTGATCACCGAAGGGATCGCACGGGCGAAGAAGTAACACCTGATCCCGAACGCGCGGTGTGGCGCCTCCGGGGCATGGGAATGTCGAGGGGGAACGATTGCGCCGGCTCATCAAGATCATCGGCAAGGCCGTGCTGCTCCTGGTTGCAGCGGCGCTCGTCCTTGCCGGTGTGCTCGCCTTCAATGTCTTCAGCCGCGGCTCGCGGCAGCTCCAGGTCGCGGCCATCCCGCGCGCGGCCGTTGATGCGGAAACCGCCGCCTCCCGGCTGGCCGAGGCAATCCGCTTCAGGACCATCTCGAGCTTCGAAAAGCCCGAACAGCATGCCCCGGCGTTGCGCGGCATGCAGGCCCATATCGAGAAAAGCTTCCCGGCGTTTCATGCCGCCGCCAAGCGCGAGGTCATCGCCGGCCTGAGCCTGCTCTATACCTGGGAAGGCAGCGACCCGCGGGCACAGCCGATCGCCCTGCTCGCGCATCAGGACGTGGTGCCGGTCGCGCCGGGCACCGACAAGGACTGGCAGCAGCCGCCCTATGACGGCGTGATCGCCGACGGATTCATCTGGGGCCGCGGCTCCTGGGACGACAAGGGTAACCTCTATGCGATGCTGGAGGCCGCCGAGGCGCTCGCAAAAGCCGGCTTTCAGCCGAAGCGGACGATCTATTTCGCCTTCGGCCACGATGAGGAGGTCGCGGGCACGCGCGGCGCCAAGGCGATCGCCGCGACGCTCGCCTCGCGCGGGATCAAGCTCGACTTCGTGCTCGACGAAGGCCTGTTGATCACCGACGGCATCATGAAGGGGCTTACCAGGCAAGCTGCCCTGATCGGCGTCGCCGAAAAAGGCTATGCCACGCTGGTGCTGTCGGCGCAGGCGACGCCCGGCCACTCCTCAATGCCGCCGCGCGAGACCGCGATCGGCATGATGAGCGCGGCGCTGGTCAAGCTTGAGGATCACCGCCTGCCGATGCAAATCCGCGCCACGGTGTCGGAGATGTTCGACACGCTGGCGCCCGAGATGAACGGCGTCAACCGCGTGATCCTGTCGAATCTCTGGCTGTTCAAGCCGCTGCTGTTGCGCGAGTTCGAGAAGACCGGACCGACAGAAGCGATGGTCCGCACCACCACCGCGCTCACCATCTTCAATGCCGGCGACAAGGACAATGTGCTGCCCGGCCGCGCCGAGGCCACCGTCAACTTCCGGCTGCTTCCCGGCGACACCCAGGCAAGCGTGACTGATCACGTCAGCTCCACCGTCGGCAACGATCGCATCTCGATCAAGCCGTTTCCCGGCAATACCGATCCGCCACCGGTGACCGGCACGGCCAGCGTGTCCTACCGGACGCTCAACCGCACCATCCGCGAGATCTATCCTGATGTCATCGTCGCGCCCGGCCTGATGATCGCCGCAACCGATTCGCGGCACTATGCCGGGATCGCCGACAACATCTTCCGTTTCTCCCCGGTGCGCGCCAACAGCGACGACCTGAAGCGCTTCCACGGCACCAATGAGCGCCTCAGCATCGAGGGCTACGCCGACATGATCCGGTTCTATCGGCGATTCATCGAGAACAGCGCGGGGTGACCACCACCGTCATTCCGGGGCGCGCGGAGCGCGAGCTATGATGTGCAATTGCACATCAGAGAATCGATCGAGCCGCATGCGCTGGCGGATAAATGGATTCCGGGCTCGCGCTGCGCGCGCCCCGGAATGACGGCATTTACCTAAACCCCCGGCGCTGGCAGGCCGGCGATCGCGCAAGCGGCGCGGAGCGTATTCACCAACAGGCAGGCCACCGTCATCTGCCCGACGCCGCCCGGCACCGGCGTAATCGCGCCGGCGACGCTCAGCGCCTCCTGATAGGCGACATCGCCGACCAGACGCGGCTTGCCGCCCTCTACGGGGATGCGGTTGATGCCGACGTCGATCACGGTCGCGCCCGGCTTGATCCAGTCGCCGCGCACCATCTCGGGCCTGCCGACCGCCGCATAGAGCAGGTCGGCGCTAGCGGCGAGCTTCGGCAGGTCGCGCGAGCGCGAATGCGCGATCGTCACCGTCGCATTTTCGTTCAACAGCAACTGCACCAGCGGCCGGCCGACCAGGTTGGAGCGGCCAATCACCAGCGCATTCATGCCGTCGAGCGAGGGATGCACGCTCTTGGTCAGGATGATGCAGCCGAGCGGCGTGCAGGGCGACAGCGCGGCGAAGCCGCCAGCCAGCCGCCCGGCATTGTTCGGATGCAGGCCATCGACATCCTTGGCCGGATCGATGGCATTGATGATGGTTTCGGTGTGAATGGATTTCGGCAGCGGCAGTTGCACCAGGATGCCGTGCACCGCCGGGTCGCGGTTGAGCTTGCCGATCAGCGCCAGCAGATCGGCCTGTGCGACATCGGCCGGCAGCTTGTGCTCGAACGAGGCCATGCCGGCGGCCTGGGTCTGCGTGTGCTTGCTGCGGACATAGACTTCGCTCGCGGGATCGTTGCCGACCAGGACCACAGCCAGCCCCGGCACCAGCCCGTGTTCGCGCTTGACGCGGGCAACCTCCTCCGCGACGCGTGCGCGGAGGTCGGCTGCAATGGCTTTTCCGTCGATGATGTGAGCCGTCATCTCAATCCTTCGCGTTGGGTGCAGTCAGTTGGCGCAAGGTGTCACCGAGCTGCCGTGGATCGCCTTCGATCGCCACCTGTTTGAGCCGCGAGGTGGCGCCCGAGAGGATCTTCACCCGCCCCTTGGGCACGCCCAGCGCCTTGGCAAGCAGGCCCATTACCGCCCGATTGGCCTCGCCGCCGTCGGCAATGGCGCGGACCCGGACCTTCAGCACATTACGGCCGTCGGACAGCGTCTCGATCCCATCGATGTCGTCGCGGCCGCCGCGGGGCGTCACGCGGAGTGCGACGCTGATGCCACCGGTGGAATAGCGCCAAGGGAGATCTGCCAAGGATCGGTCACCGGCCGAAGGGCGCTCAGATCACGTTGGGATAGACGTAGTACATGATCACCCGCTCGATGAACATGATGAGCAGAATGACGATGATCGGCGAGATATCGAGCCCGCCCAGATTAGGCATGATCTTCCGGATCGGCGCCAGCACAGGTTCCGTGATCCGGTACAGGAACTCGGCCACCGCTGATACGAACTGGTTGCGCGTGTTCACGACATTGAACGCGACCAGCCATGACAGGATCGCAGCGGCGATCAGGAGCCAGACATAGAGGTCAAGGACAATGATGACGATGTCGAGGATGGCGCGCATGTGGTGGGGGCTCGCGGGTGGGACAACGAGCTAAATATCGGTTCGCCCCTGCACAAACAAGGGAACTTCCGGATCAACGTGGCCAAAAACCGGGCGTTTACTGTTCTTGACTTGGGCTTGGGCGGGACGGTAAATGGCGCCGATTGCCGGCCGCACTGCTCAGCACGGACCGGTCTGGACGGGGCCATAGCTCAGCTGGGAGAGCGCATCGTTCGCAATGATGAGGTCGGCGGTTCGATCCCGCCTGGCTCCACCACGCTTCGCCCTTCGGGCTACGCGTGGCGCAGCCGCGCAGAGCCCGAGGGGTGAAGCGTGGTGCCCGGCATAGCCCGAAGGGCGACGACGGGCTTTTTCTCCACAAGCTAACCTGCCAACCAATACCGCGTTCGCGCCGTTACCCCACGCCCCCCTACTCCGCCGCCTCCGACATCACCGCCATCGGCTCGCGCGCCAGCCAGTCGTCGATGAAATGCTTCAGCCACGCCCGTTCGACCGCGTCGTAGACGGCGCGGTCGGCGAAATGCTGATGGCGTGGGCGGGCGCCGGGCGAATCCAGGCGGTCGCCGCCGCGCGTGGTCCAGCAATGCATCATCGCGTAGGTGACATCAGGATGGAACTGCAAGCCGAAGGCGTGTCCGTATCTGAACGCCTGCACCGGAAAGTCGCCGCCCTCGGCAAGAAGCTCGGCGCCGTCAGGCAATTCGAATCCCTCGCGGTGCCAGTGGTAGACCTGCTGCGGCCAATAGGGGCAAAGCGCGCGGCCTGCTTCGGTCGGGCGGATCGGATAATAGCCGATCTCGGCGCGGCCTTCCGGATGCGGCGCGACGCTGGCGCCGAGCTGCCTGGCGAGCATCTGAGCCCCCAAGCAAATGCCGAGAAACGGCCGTTGCTCGCGCAGCGGAATCTCGATCCAGTCGATCTCCCCCCGCACAAAATCATCGCCATCATTGGCGCTCATCGGGCCGCCGAAGATGATGGCGCCCGCGTGCTCGTCCAGCGTTGCGGGAAGCGCATCGCCAAACCGCGGGCGGCGGATATCCAGGGGATGGCCGAGCGCACGCAAGGCGTTGCCGACGCGGCCGGGCTTGGAAGTCTCCTGGTGCAGGACGATCAGGACCGGCAGCAGGGAGTCAGGCCCGGTTGGGGTGACGGCCGCGCGCCTTCCGCCGGGGAAAGGCAGCACGGCATTGGCTGTTTCAGACCGTGACGACATCGACCTCAAGCGGCATGCAGCAAGCTGGCAGCATGCCTAAGCGATTCTTAATTTCGGGTGAGTTCACGCCAACTCATCGAAAATTTTAAAGCAAATCGCGGGCCAGATTGGAGCCCTTTGGTTTGCGTCAGCGCCGACGTAGCTGGAAACCGCCGACCGCCGTCAGGATGAATGACCGCGGGAAAAATCGGAGCAGCAGTGGCACCACCTTGATGAAGAGGCCGGGCAGCACCGCGCGCTTGTTCGCCATCAAGCCACCATAGGCCTGCCGCGCGACCTCCGCCGCCGAGACGTTGAGGATCGCGGAATCAAATCCCGGTGCGAAGCCGGCGCGGGCCTGGAATTCCGTCGGCACCGGCCCCGGACAGACCAGGGTGACACGAACGCCGTGCGGCTCGAGCTCCTTGCGCAGCGCCTCCGTGAACGACAGCACATAGGCCTTGGAAGCGTAATAGACCGCCATGCCCGGCCCCGGCAGGAAGCCCGCGATCGAACCGACATTGAGGATGCCGCCGCGATGGCGGATCAGCGAATCGGCAAATCGCAGCGACAGATCGGTCAGCGCGCGGATGTTGACGTTGATGATGTTGAGCTGGTCGGCCCGGTCGCGCTTGTTCGCGTAGCCGAACACGCCGAAGCCGGCATTGTTGACGACATATTCGACCTCGACGCCGGCCTCGGCCAGCGCGGCGGCGATCTTGTCGCCGGCATCTGGCTGCTCGAGGTCGCACGGAATCACGATCGGCGCTGCACCACCCTTGCCAGCGATTTCACTGGCGAGCGCCGTGAGGCGATCGGCGCGGCGCGCCACCAACGCCACACGATGACCGTTGGATGCGAAAACACGCGCCAGCTCGGCGCCTATACCCGCCGATGCACCGGTAATCAGCGTCACACACTCGGTCACGATCGAATGCTCTTAATGAATCACAGGGCCCGTTACGAACGGCCGAACGAGAGCATAGGCTTGTGGTCCGGCGCAAGCCACCCGCGGGCATATCCGCATGCAGCGCTGGCCGCCTTCGCGATCGGAATGCATCATTTTGAGGCTTAGCGCGCAAACCGGCCGGTTGCGCGATGTACATTAAAGTTTCGTCATCTGCACGGCGGGAAGCGAACAGCCCGCGAACGCAGTGTCAGATTGCCGCGTCGGCAACACCCCAGGGCCCCCGGGGCAGGCTCGCCTGCTTTTCGCCTACGCGGCGCTTGAGATCGATGCGATCACGCGAGGACACACCCAGGAGATCCGCCGCTCGCCACACCACGTTGTCCTCGAACTCGCTGACCTGGCCATCGGCAAAAACCAACTCCCACATCATCTCGACGATGCGCAGGCGCCCCTCTTCGTTGACCTGCCGCATGATGACGCTCGTGAAATGGTAGAGATCGACCGCTTCGCCTTCGATCCGAGTTGCGGACGCGATCAATTTGTCCGCGGTGCCACGATCGAGTCCAAAGCGGCTTTCGATCAGGCTGTGCAGTTTGCGCTTCTCGTTCGCGCTCGGCTCGCCGTCGATCGAGACGACGTGGACGAGCAGCGCAGTGGCGGCAAGACGATAATCATTGTCATCGAATGCCCGATCCGCCTGCGCGTCGGGCGACACAATATCGGCAATGAACTGGCGAAGTCCGTCAAGCATCAACGCCTCTATCGATCGACAGGGTACGGGACCTATATGGCGTGGAAACCCGACCCGCGCAATCGCGCCGGTTCTGCGGCCTGCATTACGTTTAGGCAATCTGGGCGTCGATGAGGCCCATTTCGCCGTCATTGCGAGCGGAGCGAAGCAATCCATGCCTCCGCAAGTGGTGAGATGGATTGCTTCGCTTCGCTCGCAATGATGGTTGAGGCCAGCGGATCACGGTATCTCGTACACCACCATCTTGTCGGCGATACCACGCAGTGCCGCTTCCTTCTGGATCGGCCGGATCTCCGCATTCCTCAGAATGGAGAGCACTTCCGGCGAATCGATCACCGGCGCAGTGATATGAATTTCCTGCTGGGTCGACAGGCTCTGAACACGCGCGGCGATGTTGACGGTCTGGCCGAAATAATCCTGCCGCTCGTTCAGCATCACCGCGAGGCAAGGACCTTCGTGAATCCCGATCTTGACGATCAGGTCCTCTTTGCCGCGCTCGTCGTTGAGCTTCTTCATCGCTGCGCGCATGCGTAGGCCGGCGGCGAGCGCATGTTCAGGCTTGATGAAGGTCGCCATGACGGCATCGCCAATGGTCTTCACCACGGCGCCGTGCTCGGACGCGATGATCTCGAGTAGCGCATGGAAATGCGCACGCACGAGATCGAAAGCGGCGAGGTCGCCGACCCGCTCATAAAGCGCGGTCGAGCCCTTGAGATCCGTGAACAAAAAAGTCAGCGAGGTGATCTTCAATCGCTGGTCGACGTTGAGGTTGTCGGCCTTGAAGACGTCGCGGAAGGTCTGATTGCTCAGCATCCGCTTCGCCGTGAGGATCGGCTTGCGCCTGCCCAGCATCTGGTGCAGCGCGTCGCCGGCAACCCAGACCGATGGCAGCACGCGGACGCCGGCCTGGTTTTCCAGCGAAAGTCGCAATGGCCCTGGCCGCAGCACCGTCGTGCCGGTCGGCGCCTGCAGCTTGTTGTAGACGACTGAAAGCTGCTGGCGATCGGTGGTCGGCTCGCCCTGAATGTCAAGGAAGTGGGCCGAATGCGTCACCGGCTCAAACACGATGACGTACTGGCTGGGCAAGTTCAGCGACAGGATCGCCTTCTCGCCGGCGGGCAGTTCCAGCGCTTCGAGCGTCGCTTCGTTGATCAGGCGCGAAAACGATTCGTCGTTGATGTCGACACCCGAACTCCAGAACATCTGCCGCACATAGTCCCAGAGCGGCAGCGTGTTGGGATCGTGCGCGCCGATGCGGCGGACTCGCGGGCTGACGGTGAAGGCGACCTCGACCATTTCGTCGACCGAAGCCTCGTAGCCGGCGGCGCAGAGCGCACAATTGTAATCGTCGTGACGCAGCGATTTGAGCGTCGAGTGCGCATCGAGCACCCCGCCGCAGCCGGGACAGAGCACGTTCCAGCTCATGTCGAACAGGCCGAGCCGTGACGAGTGGAGGAAACCGGAAATGACCTTTTCCTCGTCGAGCCCGGTACGCCCGGCGAAGTCCAAAGCGTTGATGCGGTTGAGATCGCGATCATCACCATCGGCGATCAGCCGCGCGATTTCGTCGACGACGGCCGGATCGGCCGTTTGTTTCAACACAGCAAATTGGGCCTGGGTATCGCTCATGGCGCAACCTTAGATGAGATGACCCGCGCCGAAACGCAAGGTCTGGCTATCTCGGCTTGATCGTGAACATCGGCGACCGGTCAGGCTGGGTCGTCACCACCCCGACCGGCATCACCGGCTGCCTGTCGACCAGCGAGATACGGAAGGCGCCGATCAGCTTCGCCAGCGCCAGCGTCGCCTCGACAAGCGCGAAATGCGCGCCGATGCAGACCCGTGCGCCGACACCGAACGGCAGATAGGCAAAGCGATCGGGCGGCGTGCCGGTCATGAAACGCGACGGCACGAATGCCGCCGGATCGTGCCAGAGCTTCTCATGCCGGTGCAGCAGCCATGGCGCGATCATCACCACGTCATGCTTCTTCACGGGCATGCCAGCGATCGTATCCGCCCCCGCTGCGGCGCGCGCGATCAGGAAGGCCGGCGGATAGAGCCGCATGGTCTCGTCGATGACGGCGCGGGTGAATTTCAACCGCTCGATCTCGAGTCCACCGCTTGCGGCGACCGCCTTCACCTCGGCGGCAAGCTCCTCCTGCGTCGGCGGATCGAGCGAAAGCAGATAGAGCGCCCAGAACAGCGCGGTCGCGGTCGTCTCATGGCCGGCCAGGATCATGGTCGCGATCTCGTCGCCGAGCTGTACTTCGGTGAAGGCTTGGCCGGTCTCGGGGTCGCGCGCCGCAACCATCAGATCGAACAGATCGCGCGGCGGCGCATCGCTGGTCTTGCCGGCGGCGCGGCGCTCCGCCATCAGCATGGCAACGAACGCGGTCCAGCGCTTGCGGAAGCGGGCGCGCGCAAAATCCTGCGGGCTCGGCCAGCTCAAAGGCAGCAGCATGTCGAGGAAGCGCGGCCGCGCCAATCGCTCGCCATATTCCATGACGAAATCGCGCAAGATGCCGCCATGGCGATCCATGCCGAACGAGAACATGGTGCGGCCGGCGATCTCGAGCGTCATCCGCTGCATCGTCTCGCGAAGGTCCACCGGACCATGGCTCGCGGCCCTGAGCTTTGCGATGGTCTCGTCGGTCACGGCCACCATGTGCGGCACCAGCGTCGTGATCGCGCGCGGCGTGAAGGCCGGTGCGAGCGTGCGGCGCTGATGTTTCCAGGCACGGCCCTCGGCGATCAGAAGACCTTCGCCAAGCATCGGGCGCAACACCCGGAAGGCGGCCGGCGTGCGCGTATAAGTCTCGTAATTGTCGACCAGCACATGCCTGATCGCATCGGGCGTGTTGAGGATGAAGCTGCTGCGGCCGAAGAAGCGGCCGCGGACGATCTCCTCCTCATAGGCGCGCTGGCTCCAGCTTGCGATCGGGCTGCGGCTGATCAGCGTCATGCGCCTGAAGGCGGACAAATCGTCGGGCGCCCGTGGCGGAGCCGGCGGCACCAGCCGGTTTCGCGCAAGCGGCAGCTCGTAGACTTCGGCCATGCTCATGGTGCTCGCTCCAGTCTCGATCCACCCAGTCTACGCTCTCCATCCGGGGGTGATGAAGACGTAAAACAGCGTTCTCGGGGAGAGTTCGCCGAACACGCGCATTTGTTACCTCGCCGACCGCTCCTCGCTCCCAAGCCGTGTTTTTGCGGAACGGAAATGACAGCATGACGACTGGACAATGCGGGCGTTTGACGGGCATCACTCGGCGGCCGGAATCAGCCAGCCAACCAACAGAGGACCACGGAACCACCATGACAGCATCGCCGCGACGCCCGAGCCCTGCCTCCGACGGCATCTTGGCGCCGCTTCGGCATTCAGTGTTCCGGCGCATCTGGCTGGCGAGCCTGCTCTCGAACCTCGGGATCCTGATCCAGGGGGTCGGCGCCGCCTGGGCGATGACGCAGATGACATCTGCGGCCGACAAGGTGGCGCTGGTGCAGACCGCCCTAATGCTGCCGGTCATGCTGATCTCGATGCCGGCCGGCGCCATCGCCGACATGCACGACCGCCGGGTCGTGGCGATGGTGTCGCTTCTGATCGCGCTGGTCGGCGCCACGGTTCTGACCGCGCTGGCCTGGCTCGACCTGGTGACGCCGAATATCCTGCTCGCGCTCTGTTTCATCGTCGGCAGCGGCATGGCGCTGTTCGGACCGGCCTGGCAGTCCTCGGTCAACGAGCAGGTGCCGCCCGAAACACTGCCCGCCGCGGTGGCGCTGAACGGCATCAGCTACAACATCGCCCGCAGTTTCGGGCCGGCGATCGGCGGCATCGTGGTCGCAGCCGCGGGCGCGGTAGCGGCCTTTGCGCTCAACGCCCTGTTCTATCTGCCGCTCCTGATCGTGCTGTTCCTCTGGGACCGCGTCAGCGAGCCGTCGCGGCTGCCGCGCGAGCGGCTCAACCGCGCCATCGTCTCGGGCATGCGCTACATCAATCATTCGCCGTCGATCAAGATCGTGCTGACGCGCACGCTGGTCACCGGCATCATCGGCGGCTCGGTCTCCGCGCTGATGCCGCTGGTGGCGCGCGACCTCTTGCATGGCGGCGCCCAGACCTACGGCATCATGCTCGGCGCCTTCGGCATGGGCGCGGTGCTCGGCGCCCTCAATATCGGGGAGGTGCGCAAGCGGATGAGCGGCGAGGCGGCGGTGCGCGTCTGCGCGATCTCGATGGCGGGCGCGATCGCCGCGGTTGCGATCAGCAAGCTGGCGGTGGTGACCGCCGCGGCGCTGGTGCTGGCCGGCGCGGTCTGGATGATGGCGATCGCGCTGTTCAATATCGGCGTGCAGCTCTCGGCGCCGCGCTGGGTCGCCGGCCGCTCGCTGGCGGCGTTTCAGGCCGCGATCGCCGGTGGAATCGCGATCGGTAGCTGGGGCTGGGGCCGGCTCACCGATGCCGCCGGCGTCGAGCTCGCGCTCCTGGTCTCCGCCGCCTTGATGCTGCTGTCGCCACTGCTGGGACTATGGCTCAGGATGCCACCGGTCGGCGCCCGCAATGAGGACGCCACCGAGATGCTCGCGGATCCCGAGGTCCGCATGCCGCTCACGCCGCGCAGCGGGCCGCTGGTGGTCGAGATCGAGTACCGCGTCGCACAAGAGAGCGCGCGCGCCTTCCACAACGTGATGCTGGAGGTGCAGCTCAGCCGGCAGCGCAACGGCGCCTATGGCTGGTCGATCGCGCGCGACATCGCCGATCCCGAATTGTGGACCGAGCGCTATCACTGCCCGACCTGGCTCGATTACCTGCGCCAGCGCAACCGCGCCACCCAGTCCGAGCGCGAATTGCATCTGAAGGCGATCGCCTTCCATCTCGGTCCCGAACCGATCCGGGTGCGCCGCATGCTGGAGCGCCCGTTCGGCTCGGTGCGCTGGAAGGACGAGACGCCCGACCCCGGAGCCACCGAAGTATTGCCCGTCGTCGCGACGGCGGCCGGCAGCAGCACCTGACCCCTTGCCGTCATTTCGGGGCGCGTCGAAGACGCGAACCCCGGAATGACAGGAGCCGTTACTGCCCGTGCGCGGTCAGCGTCTGCTGGCAGGCCCTGGTGAGGCGACCGCGGTGCTCTTTCAGGCAGGCCAGCACAGCATCATCGCCCTTGTCGAGATACGCCCGGCAGAACCGCGACGCGTCGCGTGTGCAAGCTTCCCGCCCCTGCTGCTGCTGCGCCGAGGCCGCGGACGCCACCAGAAGCAGCGGAATGACGAACAGCAATCTGGTCATTTCTCCAGCCTTCATATTGGCAATAGGCAGGACAACGGGGTGCTATATTGTTCACGCACCTCGAAGAAAGGTTCAAACGACGGCACCCGCGACTCGGTTCCGGCCGAACGGACGAGCCTGCAAAGACGCTGTGCTGCATCGCCGCAAGCGTCTGTGATGACCATCACGCAGAACAACGGCCTAATTTTCTTCGGCAAAGGCAAGCGCGTTGGGATCGCGTTAAGACCTCGTTGGCACTAATGGATCGTTACGAGCGAGCCCCGAGTTTCCCAAGAGAGTAGCGATGCGTAATCCGATAGGCCTGATGCTGGCCGTTGTTGTTGCGGCGGTCGTGATCGCCGGAGTGTGGTTCTGGACTGCCGCGCCGCGGGCCGATGCGGCGCCGCCGCAAACCGTCGCCGCCCGGCCGGCGGATTCGCTGCCGCCAGCCGCCGCGAAATCGGCCGCCAAGGACGATGTCGAGACCACCGCCACGGTGTCGAAACAGGCGGCTGCCGCGCCGGCGCCCGCCCCTGCTGCCGCGCCGGCCCCGATGCAGGCGAAATCGACCTGCACCAATCCCGATGCGCTCGGCGTCAGCCGCACGGTCGTCATCGACACCACCGGCGGCCCGGGCTTCGGCTTCCTGCAGTACAAGCAGTTCGACTTCCTGACCGACAAGGAGGTCGTGCTGACCTTCGACGACGGCCCGTGGCCGACCACGCCGGCGGTGCTGAAGGCGCTCGCGGACGAATGCACCAAGGGGCTGTTCTTCCCGATCGGCCTGCATACCACCTATCACCCGGAGATCCTGAAACAGGTCGCCGCCGCCGGCCACACCATCGGCTCGCACACCTGGTCACACGCGCATCTCGACAGCAAGAAGCTGACTGAGCAGCAGGCCAAGGATGAGATCGAGAAGGGATTCAGCGCCGTGAAGATGGCGCTCGGGGCCGCGCCCTCGCCGTTCTTCCGCTTCCCCGCGCTCGCCCATACCCAGGCGACGCTCGGCTATCTCGGCTCCCGGAACATCGCGATGTTCTCCGTCGACGTCGATTCCCTGGACTTCAAGTCCAGCTCGCCTGACCAGGTGATCCAGACCGTCATGACCAAGCTGGACAAGCAGGGCAAAGGCATCATCCTGATGCACGACCTGCAGAAGCACACCGCGCAAGCCCTGCCGACGCTGCTGCGTCGCCTGAAGGCCGGCGGCTACAAGGTGGTCCAGATGAAGGCGAAGGAGCCGCTGGAAACCCTGCCCGAATACGACGCCCTCATGGTCAAGGACATGAAGGTCCCGGCCGTGAGCGCGCGTCCGCTCTCAAGCGTGGTGCAGACGGTGTCGCAGCAGTAGCCGATCGAATAGCGTATCGTCGTCATGGCCGGGCTCGTCCCGGCCATCCACGTTTTTGGGGACGGCTTAAGTTCGAAAGGGCTCGCGCGCGCCAGACGCTTACCGCTGAGTTCGTCGCAGGAATCACTTTTGAGCGATGGTGCCGCAAGAGGGACTCGAACCCCCGACCCCGTCATTACGAATGACGTGCTCTACCAACTGAGCTATTGCGGCGAACCGTTCGGCAACTTAGCCGGAAAGCGTGCGCACTGATATCGGGCGTAGCCCCGATTGGCAAGATTGACGCGGCCATTTGACCGCGTCTCAGCTCCCCCAGCGGGACAGAAATCCGCGCCAGCCGCCGGCCTGGGCCTTTGGCGGCCCGATCTGCTCGGAAAATTCGTCGCGGGTGCCGTCTTCCTCGATCCCGGGGTCGTCGGGGGCGCGGACGATGGGAATCACGGCCGGAATCGGCGCCGGCGGCGTTTTGGGGATGTCCTGGCGGTCGCGGAACAATGGCGCGACCGCTTCGGCTGGAGCCGGCTGTGGAGCTGGCGGGGCGGATGCCGTCACCGACGGGGCGGCGGGCGCTGGTTCCACCGGGGCCGGGGATGCGGCCGGCGGCGTGTTGTCCTGTGGGGCGGGCGGCGCTGCTTCAACCGGTTTTATGATGTCGACCGGCTTTTCGGCCACTCGCTCGAGCGGTTTCGCGGGCGGGGCTTCCTTCGGCAGCTCGATCCGCTTCGAGGCCAGCATCGCTTCCTCGAACGGCGAGGATTCGATCGCCGGGCCCTTGTCGGACGGGAGCGCGGCGACCGGGGCCTGCCACTGGAAGGCATCGAGCCGGCCGGTGACCGGCGAGACCGGCCGCCAGCGGTCGCTGACATAGCCGTCCGCGGTCCAGGCTGGATCGTGCAGCGCGCGCACCGCGCGCAAGGTCCAGGCGCGGGCCCGGCCGCTGTCGCCATGCTCGGTGCGCTCGATCTCGGCCATCAACAGCGCCACGCGCTGGGTCGGTGCGGCGATGAACGGCGTCAGCGCCTCGCGTGCCTTGGCGAATTCGGCGGCGTCGATCGCCGCGCGCGCGATCGCGAGCGCGCCCTCGATATTATCAGGCGTCTTCGCCGCCAGCGTCTCGACCCGCACCAGCCGCTGCCGCGCGGAGTCCCCGAGCTTCACATGCGCATAGGCATCGGCGAGCTCGGGATGCGGCTGCGACAGCCACGCGGTCTCGACGATCTTCATCGCGCGCCGAACCTGATGCGCCTCGCTCTCATATTTGGCGGCAAGCGCCGCGGCCGGGATCAGCGTCGGCGCGAGCTTGATCGCCTCCATCACGCTCTCGCGCGACAAATCGCGGTCGACGGTCTCGAACTCCAGCGCGCGTGCGGTGAGCAGCACGCCGCGCTGCCGCCGATAGGTCGCCTTGTCGATGAGGCCGGAGCTCTGGTTGTTGTCGAGGATCGAAAGCGCGCCGGCCCAGTCGCCCTTGGCGCAGCAGAAGCCGAGCACGGCCTGCGAGGCCCATGGCGAGGACGGCGAAACCTTCAGCGCCTCTTCCGCGATCATGACGGCGGCGACCGCATCGTCCGAACGCTGCGCCTCGATGAACAGGCCGCGCAAGCCGAGCAGCCGCGTATCCTCGCGCTCGGCCATTGCGCGGAATGCGCGCTGCGCCCCCTCGCGATCGCCATCGAGCTGCGCCGATTGCGCATGGAGGAGAAGCGTCAACGGATCGCTGCCGGCGTGACGCCGCGCGGTTTCCGCATGGTGCCGCGCCGCCGTCGAATCGCCATGGCCGATCGCGAGCAGCCCTTGAGTGATCGCATGACGGCCACGGGCATGACGGCGCTCGCGCCGGCCGCGCCGGATGCGGGCCGGCACCCGCCACAGCCAGGACAGGACCGACCAGACGATGACGGCCACGACCGCGACGATGCCGAGCCCCAGCGCGAACACGGGCAGCGTGGTCACCGCGCGCCCGCCGCCCCAGGACAGCACGACATCGCCGGGCTGGTCGGCGACCCAGGCCGCGCCGGCCGCGGCAAGCGCGATCAATACGAGAAACAGAATGATCCGGATCATGGAGAACCTACTGTCCGGCCTTCGCGAGCCCAGCCATGGCGTTGTCGGCAAATGTTCGCGAGGCCGCCAGCGCTGCGGCGCGCGCTTCGACTTTTTCGAGCCACGCTTGCGCCGCCGTGCGATCGGCGGGCGCCAGCGTCTTCAGTTCGCGCTGCGCCTCGCCGAGATCGTTGCGCAGTGCGGCCTGGGTGATGCGCGCAACCACGCTGCCGCGATCGGTACCCGTCGCATCGGTGCGCTCGATGCGCACGAGCTTGGCCGCGCCGGCCTGCAGGCGATCGACGATGCCGGTGCCGGTGGTGGCCGCGGCCGACGGCGGGGGCGGCGCAAGCCTTGGGACGATCTCGAGCAGCTCGCGGCAGAGCGCGCCGGCGCTCGGCACGCCGCTGGCTGCGAACGTATCGAGCGGCTTGAGCACGTCAGGATTTTCCGCAAACTGCCTGGCGGCCTCGAGCGGCGCTGCATAGGCATCGCCGTGGCGGACCGCGACATCGAGCAGCGATGCGGCAACCACGCGGCGCAGCGGCAGATCGTCAGCGAGCTTTGCATCGGCTGCGCCCACTGCCGCGATCTTGTTGCCTTGCTGGGCGAGCTCAGCCGTTTGCTTCCGTACCGCGCTCTCGATTCTTGAAATCCGATCGTTGACTGCTGACAGATCCGGCGTGGAGGCGGACCCATCGCGTGGCATCGATTTCACCTGATCGATCGCCGTGGCCAGCTTGTCCGATTGCGCGCGTGATGCCGCAAGTTCGCCGCGCAGCGCATTCGCGGATTTCTCCAGCCCGTCGATCCGCGCGGCCAGCGCCTGATCGCTTGAAGCCTGCCTGCCGATCTTCGCTTCGACGCCTGCGACGCGCCCCGTAAGCTCGTCGATAGCGCCGGCGCTAAGCTGCGGCACAGGCGGCTGCGCCGGTTGTACCGCGGGCCAGCCGAGCAACCAGCCGACGCCGATCACCAGCGCGGCAGCGACAGCGCCCGAAACAGGCGCAATCACCCAGGGCGAGATCGGCCGAGGCGGAGGTTCGGCGGAGGAGGGTTCCGGATCCGGCGCGGCTGCAGCCGTCTCCATCGCAGGCTCGGGTTGCGGCGCCGCCTCGGCGGCGGCCGCTTCACCGCTCACATTTTCGCTATCCGCCTGAGCGCTATCCATGTTCACGGAATCCGTCTTGGGCGGTTCGCTCGACACCTCGGTCGCCTTGAGATCGATGGTTGGCGGCGCGCGCCGCGACCGGGCGGAGGAATCCGCCGCCGATTCGGTGTCTTCAGGCCTCTCATCGACCATGCAGCGGTTCCCTTGACTGTTGATACGCCGAAACCGGGAAAGCCAAGACTTTACCAGAACAAGACTTTACCAGAATAAGACTTACCAGAATCGGACCGTTCTCTTAAGCCAATCAGGGCCGCAAAGCACGCGTCAGGGCTTCGAACAGGGCATTTTCGTCCGGCGAGGCGGCGGTGACGACCTGGGTGGCTCCGGCCTCGCGCAGGACGGCGGCAACAGCAGGCGAAATGCAGCAATGCGGCAGCGCCAGGGCCGATATTTCGAGGCCTTCGGCCCGCGCCGCATCGAGAAACGCCCGCGCGCTGCGGCGGGAATAATGCAGCACGGCCTCGATACCACCAGCCATGAAAGCGTCACACACCGGACGCGGCAGTCCCGCCACCGGGCTCATCCGGTATGTCGTGCGGGTTATGACCGTAAAGCCGGCATCGCCCAGCTCGCCGGCGAGATCGCGCGAAAGATCGGCACCCGCGAGATAAAGCAAGGTTGCCGCCTTTTTCAGTTTCTTCGCTTTCCTGTGCGCCCGCACGAGCTCGTAGAGTGCGGTGGCATCGCCGTCGGCGCTTGCCACTTCGCCAAATCCAGCCTCGCGGGCCGCGGCAGCGGTATGCTCGCCGACCGCAAACAGCGGCAGGCGAAGCAGCGCATGGCCGGCGAGCTGGGGCGCAGCGGCGCGCAGCGCGTTGGCGCTGGTGACGATGACAGCGTCATAGTCCGCGGCATCGTCTTCCTGGAACGGCAGCACCTCGAACCGCAGCACCGGTGCGAGCAATACCTCAAAACCCAGGCTGCGCAGACTATCGGCAGTGGCCTCACCATCTCCTTGCGGGCGCGTGACAAGAACGGCCATCTTCAGGCTTTCGGGAGCGACATTTGGGGCAGAACCGACGATTGCACGCTGTGACCTCACAATGCTACCGAGTGACGGAACGGAAGATAGCACGCGAAATAGCACAAGGACCGAACTTGGGTAACGACACGCCGATGCTGGTGTTGGGTATAGAGACCACCTGCGATGAAACCGCAGCCGCTGTGGTCGAGCGCCAGAGCGACGGCAGCGGACGGATTCTGTCCAACATCGTGCGCTCGCAGACAGAAGAGCATGCGCGCTTCGGCGGCGTGGTGCCGGAGATCGCCGCGCGCGCCCATGTCGACCTGCTCGACGGTATCATCGATCGCGCCATGAAAGACGCTGATGTCGGCTATGCGCAATTGTCCGCCGTCGCTGCTGCCGCGGGTCCTGGCCTGATCGGCGGCGTCATCGTCGGCCTCACCACGGCAAAGGCGATCGCGATGGTGCACGACACGCCGCTGATCGCGGTGAACCATCTGGAAGCGCATGCGCTGACGCCGCGGCTCACCTGTGCATTGGCGTTTCCTTATTGCCTGTTCCTGGCCTCCGGCGGCCACACCCAGATCGTCGCCGTGGTCGGCGTCGGCCAGTATGTGCGGCTCGGCACCACCGTCGATGACGCCATGGGCGAGGCCTTCGACAAGATCGCAAAGATGCTGTCGCTGCCCTATCCGGGCGGGCCGGAGGTGGAACGCGCGGCAGAGGGCGGTGACGCCACGCGCTTTGCATTTCCGCGGCCAATGCTCGGCCGTCCCGACGCCAATTTCTCGCTGTCGGGCCTGAAGACCGCCGTGCGCAACGAGGCGAGCCGATTGGCGCCGCTGGAGCCGCAGGATGTCAGCGACCTCTGCGCCGGTTTTCAGGCCGCGGTGCTGGAATCGACCGCGGACCGGTTGAGCGTCGGTTTGAGATTGTTCCAGGAGCAATTCGGTCCGCCCCGCGCGCTCGTCGCGGCCGGCGGCGTCGCCGCCAATCACGCGATCCGCGGCGCGCTGCAGGATGTCGCCGCCAAGGCGCAGACGACGCTGATCATTCCGCCGCCCGCACTCTGCACCGACAATGGCGCGATGATCGCCTGGGCCGGCGCCGAGCGGATGGCGCTCGGCCTCACCGACACAATGGACGCGCCGCCGCGCGCGCGCTGGCTGCTCGACGCCAACGCCAAGGCGCCCGCGGGCTACGCCAACACCCGCGCGGGATTCTGAGATGTTTGAAGGATCACGCCGCAGACGCCGTGCCACCTCGCCCCGCTTGCGGGGAGAGGTCGGATTTGCGCGTAGCGCAAATCCGGGTGAGGGGGAGCCTCCGCGCACACCTCACTTTGCGGATTCGCGGAGAGCAGCCCCTCACCCCAACCCTCTCCCCGCAAGAGCGGGGAGAGGGAGTTCAGATGAGTCTGCCTGATGCCGGCGCATCAATCCGTTGGAGTGATCGGCGCGGGCGCGTGGGGCACGGCGCTCGCGGCCGTCGCGGCGCGGGCCGGTCGCGATGTCGTGCTCTATGCGCGCGACGCGGCGCACGCTGCGCAGATCCAGGCGAGGCGCACCAATCCAAGACTTCCCGGCGTGCCTCTCGACTCCAGCGTCAAGGTCACCGCCGACATTGCAGCGGCTGCCCGCACCGATCTCCTCCTCGTCGTAACCCCCGCGCAGCATTTGCGTGCGGCTGTCATGCATCTGGCGCCCCGACTTGCAGAGGCGACGCCCGTCATCGCCTGCGCCAAGGGCATCGAGCGCGGCACCCACAAGTTCATGACCGACGTGATTGCGGAGGCCGCACCCGATGCGACGCCGGCGATATTGTCGGGACCAAGCTTCGCCGACGATGTCGCGCGCGGGCTTCCAACAGCGGTGACGCTGGCGACGAGAGATGAATCCCTGGCGAGCGCGCTGGTGCAGGCGCTGGGGTCGCCGACCTTCCGGCCCTATCACACGACCGATGTGCGCGGTGTCGAGATCGGCGGTGCCGCCAAGAACGTGCTGGCGATCGCGGCCGGCATCGTGGCTGGCCGCGAGCTCGGCGCGTCAGCGCTTGCCGCACTGACCACGCGCGGCTTCAGCGAACTGGCGCGGCTCGGACGTGCGTGCGGCGCACGCGCCGAAACCTTGGTGGGACTGTCCGGCCTCGGGGACCTGATCCTGACCTGCTCCAGCCCGCAGTCGCGCAATTTCGCGCTTGGCATTGCGCTCGGCCGCGGGGAAGAGCCGCCAGCCGGCAAGCTTGCCGAAGGCATGTTCACTGCACCGGTGCTGATCGAGCTTGCGGCTTCGCAAAATATCGAGATGCCGGTATCAAATGCGGTCGCAGCGATCCTTACCAGGCAATTGACGATCGATGCTGCGATCGAGGGCCTGTTGACGCGGCCGTTCAAGGCGGAGGGATGATGATGGCGTACTGGCTGGTGAAATCCGAACCGTCGACCTGGTCCTGGGACCAGCAGGTGGCGAAGGGCGCCAAGGGTGAGGCCTGGACCGGCGTGCGCAACTTCACCGCGCGCCAGAATCTCGTGAACATGAAGAAGGGCGACAAGGCTTTCTTCTATCACTCCAACGAGGGCAAGGAGATCGTCGGCATCGCCGAGATCATCAAGGAGGCCTATCCCGACCCGACCGACAAGACCGGCAAATTCGTCTGCGTCGACATCAAGGCCGACAAGCCCTTGAAGACGCCGGTGACGATCGGAGCGATCAAGGCCGAGGACAAGCTCGCCGATATGGCGCTGGTCAAATATTCGCGCCTGTCGGTGCAGCCCGTGACCGCGGACGAGTGGAAGATCGTCTGCAAGATGGGCGGGCTGTAAGCCTCGTCATTGCCGGGCTTGACTCGGCAATCCATCTTTCAAAGACTTTTTCTTGATGGATGCGCGGGTCAAGCCCGCGCATGACGAATGTCGTCAAACCGCCGCTGCGGTCACCACCTGCGCCAATAGCTGCTCGCGCTTGGCTTGCGTTCGATAGCCTTTCATGGTCGCGGCGAAACGCTCCAGGATGCCGTCCTCGAAGGCGGTGACGATGGTGTCGTGGACATAGCTCTTGCGGCAGATCGCGGGCGTATTGGAGAGTTCATCGGCCGCCGCGCGCACCGCTTCCAGCACCTGCTTCTTGCGGCCGCGGGCGCTCGAGGCCGGCGTGATCCGCGACAGCGATTCCAGCACGACGGCGGAGGCCATCAGCGTGCGAAAATCCTTCAGCGAAATCTTGATACCGGCGATCTCGCGCAGGAACGCATTCACCGCCGTGGTCGACGCCGCACGGACGGTGCCGGACCTGTCGCGATACTGGAACATGCGCTTGCCCGGCACGCTCCGCAGGATGCCGATCGCGCGCACCAGCTTGGCCGCGTCGCATTCCTTGCGCACGGCCTTGCCGCCCTTGGCCTTGAAGGTCAGGACCACGCAGTCGTCCTCGAGCGTGACGTTCGACTTCAAGAGCGTGGTGGCGCCGCGGGTGCCGTTGAGCCGCGCATAGGATTCATTGCCGGGGCGTATCGCCGTGCGCGCAATCAATTCGATCACCGCAGACAGCGCAAATTCGCGCGTCGGCTCATCGCCGGACAGATATTTCGAGACGTTCCGCCGGATCTTCGGCAGCGCCCCCACCAGCTTTGCCAGCCGATGCGCCTTGCGGTGCTCGCGGACCTTCTCCCAGTCGGCGTGATAGCGGTATTGCAGCCGTCCCGCGGCATCGCGGCCGATCGCCTGCAGATGCGAACTCGGATCGTGGGAGTAGCGCACCTCGCGATAGGCGGGCGGTACCGCCATCGCATGGAGGCGGCGGATGGTCCGGGCGTCGCGGATGTGCGAACCGTTGGCGCGAACAAATGAATAGTTCTTGCCGCGCTTGACACGGCGGATGGTGAGCAGAGCCTGGTCGCCGAGCTTGAGGCCAAGTTCCGCAGCCAGTTCCTTCACCGAGCCCTTGACGGTGATCTTCTGCTTGGGAGTGGGCAGCTTGGTCGGCCATTGGCCCAGTGCTTTCGCCAGCGGCAGCGTCGGATCGGCGGAAACGGGCCGCGTAGCCACAAAATTCTGCTGATCCATCATGACCGTTGACGCCTTGGCTCCACTGGTTTTCGGTAATGCCGATTTTTATGGCTTGGTTCCGGAGGCTGTTGGCCTCGGGAACGCCATTTAGGGGGTTACTCCGGCTTTTGCGAGTCGCGAATCAGTCATTAACGGTTCCTAAATACCGTTCATGGCCGCCATTCGCGCGATAACGTTGATTTTGACCTCGCTCAAAACGCGATTTTGATCAATCCCCCCAACTGGAAGCAAGGCTCCGGCACGAGAAGCCGACCAAGGTCCAAGACACCAGCGCTTGTCCGGGTATTGTCCGGCGACGCATAATCACCGTAACCATGAAGATGGCCCGCAACACCGGGATCACGCGGGCCGGATGTCGAGTGGAGGGAATGTGATGTCCGAGAAGATTTATGACGTCTCAGCCGATTGGGCCAAACGCGCCTATATCGACGACGCCAAATACCAGGAGATGTATGCGCGCTCGGTTTCCGACCCCAACGGCTTCTGGGCCGAGCACGGCAAGCGCATCGGCTGGATCAAGCCGTACTCCAAGGTCGAGAACGTCTCCTTCGCGCCCGGCAACATCTCGATCAAATGGTTCGAGGACGGCGTGCTCAACGTCGCCTGGAACTGCATCGACCGCCATCTCGAAACCCGCGGCGACCAGACCGCGATCATCTGGGAGGGCGACGACCCCTCGAAGTCGAAGCACATCACCTATCGCGAGCTGCACGACGAAGTCTGCCGGATGGCCAACATCTTGCGCAACCGCAACGTCAGCAAGGGCGACCGCGTCACCATCTATTTGCCGATGATCCCCGAGGCCGCCTATGCGATGCTGGCCTGTGCGCGGATCGGCGCGATTCATTCGGTGGTGTTCGCGGGCTTCTCGCCCGACAGCCTCGCCCAGCGCATCAGCGACTGCAAATCCAAGATCGTCATCACCGCCGACGAGGGATTGCGCGGCGGCAGGAAGGTGCCGCTGAAGGCCAATGTGGACGCGGCGCTGGCCAAGACCGAGGGCGTCGACTGGGTCGTCGTGGTCAAGCACACCGGCGCTCCCGTCGACATGAATCCGACCCGCGACTTCTGGTACCACGAGGCGGCCGAGATGGTGACGACGGACTGCCCGTGCGAGCCGATGCACGCGGAAGATCCGCTGTTCATCCTCTATACGTCAGGCTCGACCGGCCAGCCCAAGGGTGTGCTGCACACCTCCGGCGGCTATCTCGTGTTCGCGTCGATGACGCATCAATATGTGTTCGACTATCACGATGGCGACATCTACTGGTGCACCGCCGACGTCGGCTGGGTCACCGGCCACACATACATCCTCTACGGTCCGCTCGCCAACGGCGCGACCACGCTGATGTTCGAGGGCGTACCGAACTATCCCGACAATTCCCGCTTCTGGAACGTCATCGACAAGCACAAGGTCAACATCTTCTACACCGCGCCGACCGCGATCCGCGCGCTGATGCAGGGTGGCGACGAGCCCGTCAAGAAGACGTCGCGCAAGAGCCTGAAGCTGCTCGGCTCGGTCGGCGAGCCGATCAATCCGGAAGCCTGGGAATGGTATTACCGCGTGGTCGGCGACAGCCGCTGCCCGATCGTGGACACCTGGTGGCAGACCGAGACCGGCGGCATCCTGATCACCCCGCTGCCCGGCGCCACCAAGCTCAAGCCGGGCTCGGCGACGCGGCCATTCTTCGGCGTGGTGCCTGAGATCGTCGATGCCGAGGGCAAGGTGCTGGAGGGGGAGGCGACCGGCAATCTGTGCCTGATCCGTTCCTGGCCCGGCCAGATGCGCACCGTCTATGGCGACCACGCCCGTTTCGAGCAGACCTATTTCTCGACCTACAAGGGCAAGTATTTCACCGGCGACGGCTGCCGGCGCGACGCCGACGGCTTTTACTGGATCACCGGCCGCGTCGACGACGTCATCAACGTCTCCGGCCACCGCATGGGCACCGCCGAGGTCGAGAGCTCGCTGGTGGCGCATGCGGCGGTGTCGGAAGCCGCCGTGGTCGGCTATCCCCATGACATCAAGGGCCAGGGCATCTACGCCTATGTCACGCTGATGGCGGGCACCGAGCCGAGCGAGGAGTTGCGCAAGGAGCTGGTTGCCTGGGTGCGCAAGGACATCGGTCCGATCGCCTCGCCCGACTTGATCCAGTTCGCGCCGGGCCTGCCCAAGACCCGCTCCGGCAAGATCATGCGCCGCATCCTGCGCAAGATCGCCGAGGACGAACCGTCAAGCCTCGGCGACACCTCGACGCTGGCCGATCCCGCGGTGGTTGATGATCTCGTCAAGAACCGGCAGAACAAGAAGGGCGCCGCGGTTTAACACCGCGGCAGGGGGGAGTTCATGGGGTTGCACTTTGGTCGTCTTGCCGCCGCGGCGCTGATCGCCGCGGCCGGTCTCGTGGTCGGCATGCCGAGCTTGCGCGCGGCGAATCTCGACGATGCCTGCGGGGGGCCGGAGAAGATCACCTGCAACTCGGCACTGTTCTGTCGCAAGGAGGCCGGACAGTGCGGGGTCGCGGATGCCAAGGGCACCTGCGAAAAAGCCCCGGCTTTTTGCATCCGGATTCACCGGCCGGTTTGCGGTTGCAACGGCAAGACCTATCCGAACGAGTGCGAAGCGCGGCATGTCAAGGTCGCGGTCGATTATACCGGCCCTTGCAAGAAGGCACCGGGTGCCGCCGAGCCGAAGCCGGAGAAGTCGCCCGCGACCAAGAAGAAAAAATCGAGCAAGTAGGCGCGATCGACATCTTCCAATCCTCACGCGATTGTCACGCGTCCGCAGCGGGAGCGGCACGTTTGCCGCCGCAGGTTGTGTTGTTTGCGGGTCATTTACTTTATTTGCAACTTTTCCGCTCTTCCGCCCGACGCGAACCGCCCCCCGCGCGACATAAGAAAACAGCCGGTTAACACACACGGTCAAGAATGCCGGGTGCGAACGGCAGGCCGGAGCCTGACCGGCGGCGCGATATCTGAGGCCCCGGAAGGGGCGGCTGGATGTGGAGAGTTTCATGTCGATGAGGATCGCGGTGGCCATGGCTGCCACCTTTGGGCTGGGCGTATTTGCGCTGGGCGCATTGATGCCGACAGCCGCCGAAGCGCGGCCGGAAATGGTCGATATGCACGACGACCATTATTCTCCGGGCACGATCGTGGTGAGGACCGGCGAGCGGCGCCTCTATCTGGTTCTCGATTACGGTCACGCCATGCGTTATCCGGTCGGCGTCGGCAAGGCCGGCAAGCAGTGGGCCGGCACCACGCAGATCGACGGCAAATACCGCTATCCGGCCTGGTCGCCGCCCGCCGAAGTCAAGCGCGACAAGCCCCACATGCCCGACGTGATTCCCGGCGGCTCGCCGCGCAATCCGATGGGCGTTGCGGCGATGACGCTCGCCGGCGGCGAATATGCGATCCATGGCACCAACGTGCCGGGCTCGGTCGGCGGCTTCGTCTCCTATGGTTGCATCCGCATGCTGAACGATGACATCACCGACCTCTACTCCCGCGTCCCCGTCGGCGCCACCGTGGTCGTCACGCACTGAACCGATCGAAGCACGCGAATTAACAAGACCTGCGCTGTCGCGCGGCTTTCTTCATTCCCAGAAGCGTCGGCTCCTCGCGCACCAGCCAAAGCGATGGCCGCCATTGTAGCTGCGCGCATGGCCTGCCGCGAGCAATGCCGCCGACACGTTGTCCGTACGCCTGGTCGCGACGTTGGCGACGACGCGCCCCGGATATTTGTCGGGACCGATATTGTAGATCACGACGCCGCCCTGGCTGAGAAGATTGCGCAAGGCATCAGTCGCAGCCTCGGCCCTTTCCAATTCTTCCTGGCATGATGCCTTCAACTCCGGCGCATCGATGCCGCGCAAGCGGACATGGGTCATGAGATCGCGTCCCTGCTCCAGATGCACGCGCGCCTCGAACGTGTCGCCGTCGATCGTCCTGATGACGTCGACAGTGCGGCGGACATCTGGAGTGCCGCCGCGCTGCCAGATCGCATCGGCATCCTGCACGCGGCTACTGCCCCAATGCGGAAGCTGCCAAGGCACCCATTGCCGGATTGGAAGCATGGTGCCGAGCGCAATACCGATCACGAACACCCATGGCAAAGCAGCCGAGAACCGACGGCCAAATGGAGCGCGGCGAAATGATCGCCGATATGGATTGATTCGCTCATCGGGAGGCATCGCCCCACGCTAGAGCATGATCCGGAAAAGTGGAAACCGGTTTTCCCTCGCGACAAACGCGAAGCGTTTGCGTAGGAAGATCATGCCCAAACAAGATCGAGCCCGGTGAGGTGAGAAGAGACGCCTGCGTCAGAAATCCGACGCGATGCCCTTGCTCTCCCAATCGCCGTAGCGTGTCGGTTCCGGTCCCTTTGGTCCCTGAACCTCCTTCTGCATCGGCGTTGCGTTTGCCGCCGCGGCCTTCCGTCGCGCTTCGGCTTCGGCAAGCGCGCGCTGCGCGGCTGGCGTCAGCGGCTTGCGTTCCGGCGGTGATCCATTGTCGGCCATGCTACGATTTTCCTGCAACTTTCCTGCAACGGATTTTTATATCGCGGATGACCACAAACCTTTGGCATCACGATCAAGAAATCGGAAGACCGATTCTTAGATTTGGCTTATTCGCATGCCAGAGCTGTGGTCTCTTCCCCATGATGGCATGAGCCGAGGCGCTATCCGCTTTCCCTGACTGAGATATTTCCGCTCCATGCCCCCTTCAAGATTTGCAGCGTCGATCGAAGTGCCCGGCCTTGCGGCGCGACGGATCGCAGCCGACATTCTGGACGGCGTTCTGCACAAGCATCGCACGCTCGATGACCAGCTCGATGGCACTGGCGCCCATCCCGGCCTCAAGACGCTTGCCGATCGCGACCGCGCGCTGATGCGCCGATTGGTGTCGACGATCCTGCGCCGGCTCGGAACCCTCGGCCATCTGCTGTCGCGCCTGCTCGACCGCGGCATCCCGACCGATGCGCCGCGTGCGCAGAGCGCGCTTTTGATCGGCGCCGCGCAGATCCTCTGGATGGACGTACCCGATCATGCCGCGGTCGATCTGTCGGTGCGACTCGTGCAATCGGACCGGCGTGCCGCCAAATATGCAGGCCTCGTCAATGCCGTGCTGCGCCGCTGCGCCCGCGAGGGCCATGCGCTGGTCGACGAGGTCAGGACCCAGACGCTGGATCTCCCGCACTGGTTGTTTGCGCGTTGGGCCGCCCATTACGGCGAAGCCACCGCGCGCGAAATGGCGCTTGCCATCGCCAATGAGCCCTCGCTCGACCTCACGGTGAAATCCGACCCCGCGCAATGGGCGAGCCGGCTGCACGGCGAGATGCTGCCGACGGGAACCGTGCGCACGCTGTTGCACGGCTCGGTGACCATGCTGCCGGGCTTTCCGGAAGGGCAATGGTGGGTGCAGGACGCCGCCGCGGCACTTCCGGCGCGGCTGTTCGGCGACATCAAAGGCAAGCGAATCGCCGATCTCTGCGCCGCGCCCGGCGGCAAGACGGCGCAGCTCGCCTATGCCGGCGCACAGGTGACTGCCGTCGATCGCTCGCCGGCGCGGATGGCACGGCTGCGCGACAACCTTGCGCGACTTTCGCTTTCGGCGGAATGCATCGTCGCCGACGCCGTCGAGTGGCCGGGCGGTGGTGATGGCTTCGACGGCATCCTGCTCGACGCGCCCTGCACCTCGACCGGCACCATCCGCCGCCACCCCGATGTGGCCTGGCTGCGGCAGGAGGCCGAGATCGCGACGCTGGCCGCCCTGCAGAAACGGCTGCTGCAAAAGGCGGTCACGCTGCTCAAGTCAGGCGGAACACTGGTCTATTGCACCTGTTCGCTGGAGCCGGAGGAGGGCGAGCAACCCATTGCGGCGCTCCTGGGCAGCGAATCAGGGCTGCGCCGCGCGCCGATCACCCCAAGCGAGGTCGCCGGCCTCTCCGAGCTCGTGACCGCCGACGGCGACTTGCGCACACTGCCCTGCCATCTGCCCCATGCCGATGCGAGGCTCGGCGGATTGGACGGATTCTACGCCGCGCGACTGGTTAAATCCTGATTTCATTGCATTTTCGCCATCGCCGGAGCCCGATCTTCGCGCCAATGGTTTGCGGTTGGCGCGAAGAAAACCGGTGCGCCCTTGTGCGGATCGCGCTGCACCTGATTCGCGCCGTTTCAAGATGGTGTCTTGGCGGCGTTTCCGGATTAAAAGGATTCGCCAGAATCCCTTCTCCCTTCAAAGGTTAGGCGTGTCCGTCGCCCAACGCAGACGCATCTCGACGCTAATCGCTGGCCGCTTCGCGCGCAGCGTGGCCGCGCGCGCCAGCGGCGGAACCGTCGCGCTCTCGCGATTGTGGCCCGGCCGCAGCGACCGCCTGATCATCGCCCCGCATGACCTGCGTACGGCGGATGCCACCCGCGCCGCGGAAATCTATGCCGGCCGCTTCGTGTTCGCCGGCAAGATCGTGACCTGCCACGGCCGTTCGATCTTCGACCTCGAGCCGCCATCGGAGGATTGGGAGGCGGCCCTGCTCGGCTTCGGCTGGCTGCGCCATCTGCGCGTCGCCGATACCGCGCTGACCCGGGCCAATGCGCGTTCCCTGATCGACGACTGGATGTCGAATGCGTCGCGCAAGCGGCCGCTGGAGCGGCGCGCCGACGTGCGGGCGCGCCGTGTCATCTCGCTGTTGTCGCAGGCGCCGCTGGTGCTCAGCGATACCGACGGCAAATTCTACCGAAAATATCTGCGCGGGCTGGGACGCGAGATCCGCCATTTGCGCTACGGCATGGTCGATGCCGCCGATGGCGTGCCGCGGCTGCAGGTCCTGATCGCGCTGTGCTACGCCTCGCTCTGCCTTGCCAACCAGGCCCGCCACGTCCGCTCGGCGACGCGACGTCTGTCCGACGAATTGCAACGGCAGATCCTGCCCGATGGCGGCCACATCTCGCGCAATCCCGGCGCGCTGGTGGAACTGCTCAGCGATATGCTGCCGCTGCGCCAGACCTTCGCCGCTCGCAACATCGCCCCGCCGCCGGCGCTGCTCAACGCCATCGATCGCATGATGCCGATGCTGCGCTTCTTCCGCCATGGCGATGGCAGCTTCGCGCTGTTCAACGGCATGAGCACCGCGCCGTCCGACCTCGTCGCGACACTCTTGGCCTATGACGACGCCCACGGCGCACCGATGGCGAGCATGCCGCATACCGGCTATCAGCGGCTCGACGCCGGCAACATGACCGTGATCATCGACACCGGCCCGCCGCCGCCGCCCAGCATCAGCCAGGATGCCCATGCCGGATGTCTGTCGTTCGAGCTTTCATCCGGACCGAGCCGGATCGTCGTCAATTGCGGCATGCCTGCCACCGGTCGCGACAATTGGCGGCCGTTCGCGCGCTCGACGGCGGCGCATTCGACACTGACCTATCACGACACCTCATCCTGCCAGTTCGTCGAGATGTCCGCGATGAAGCGCCTGCTCAAGGGCGCGCCGATCACCAGCGGCCCGAGCAATGTCGAGAGCTATCGCGAGGCAACCGGCAATGGCGATGTCCTGACGACCTCGCATGACGGCTATCTCTCGCGCTTCGGCGTCATCCACCACCGCGTGCTGATGGCGGCGCAGGACGGCTCGCGGCTCGACGGCGAGGACACGGTGTCGCCGCCATCAGGTGGCCGCATCAAGGGCCACGACAGCGAATACGCCCTGCGGTTTCACCTGCACCCGTCGGTGAAGGCGAGCCGGCTTTCGGATGCCCGCGGCGTCATGCTGGTCTTGCCGAACCGCGACGTCTGGACCTTCGAGGCGGTCGACGACAAGGTCGATCTCGAGGACAGCGTGTTCCTCGCCGGCAATGACGGCCCGCGCCGCACCTCCCAGATCGTGATCCGGCAGGATGCAAGGCAGGTCTCCACCATCCGCTGGAGTTTCGTCCGCTCGAGCACTTCGGCGTCGGTCACCAATGCACGCCGCAATGCACGACGGGAGCCGGAACTTCCGCTGTAGAGCGTTTTCGAGCGAAGTGGATACCGGTTCGCGTGAAGAAAACGCGTCAAAACAAGAGTCTAGAGCTTCGGTTCAATCAGAACCGAAGATGCTCTAGACGCCCGCCGTCCAGACCTATTGGGCCGTTGTGAAGATCGTCGAAAGCTGCTAACGAGCACTCGCTCGCGCGACTGGCGACCTTGGATGGAGCACCATCGGGAAGCGCGGGATCTATCTGCCGCGCGCCTGGGCATAGGTACTCCCTAACAGAGGATCTTGCCCATGACTGACACGACCCGCCGCGTCACCCGCGCCCTCCTTTCCGTTTCCGACAAGACCGGCCTGATCGAGTTCGCCCGCGCGCTCGCCGTCCATGGCGTCGAGCTCGTCTCCACCGGCGGCACCGCGAAAGCGATTGCCGGCGCCGGCCTCAAGGTGAAGGACGTTTCCGACCTCACCGGCTTCCCCGAGATGATGGACGGCCGGGTCAAGACCTTGCATCCCAAGGTGCATGGCGGCCTGCTCGCGATCCGCGACAACAAGGAGCATGCGGCGGCCATGCAGGCCCACGGCATCGCGCCGATCGACCTGCTCGTCGTCAATCTCTATCCGTTCGAGGCCACCGTCGAGAAGGGCGCCGATTTCGAAGAGTGCATCGAGAATATCGACATCGGGGGTCCCGCGATGATCCGCGCCGCGGCGAAGAATCATGACGACGTCGCCGTGATCGTCGAAGCGCAGGACTATCAGGCGGTGCTCGACGAGCTCGCGACCAACAAGGGCGCGACCACGCTCGCGCTTCGCCGCCGCCTCGCCGCCAAGGCCTATGCCCGCACCGCGGCCTATGACGCGGCGATCTCGAACTGGTTCGCGAAGGAGCTCAACACCGAGGCGCCGGATTTCCGCGCCTTCGGCGGCAAGCTGATCCAGAAGCTGCGCTATGGCGAGAACCCGCACCAGAGCGCCGCGTTCTACGCGACGCCGGAGAAACGCCCCGGCGTCGCCACCGCGCGGCAGGTGCAGGGCAAGGAACTGTCCTACAACAACATCAACGACACCGATGCGGCCTATGAATGCATCGGCGAGTTCGACGCCAAGCGCACCGCTGCCTGCGTCATCGTCAAGCACGCCAATCCCTGCGGCGTCGCCGAGGGCACCGATCTCGTCAGCGCCTATCGCAAGGCGCTCGCCTGCGATTCGACTTCTGCTTTTGGTGGCATCGTCGCCGTCAACCGCACGCTCGATGCGGACGCCGCGCGCGCGATCACCGAGATCTTCACCGAAGTCATCATCGCGCCTGACGCGACCGATGAAGCGATCAAGATCGTCGCGGCGAAGAAGAATCTCCGTCTTCTGCTCGCCGGCGGCCTGCCCGATCCGCGAAGCGTCGGCCTCACCGCCAAGACCGTCGCCGGCGGGCTATTGGTGCAGAGCCGCGACAATGCCGTGGTCGACGACATGGCGCTGAAAGTCGTGACCAAGCGCGCGCCGTCGGATGCCGAGCTGCGCGATCTCCAATTCGCCTTCCGCGTTGCAAAGCACGTGAAGTCGAACACCATCATCTACGCCAAGGATCTCGCCACCGTCGGCATCGGCGCCGGCCAGATGAGCCGGGTCGATTCGGCCCGCATCGCCGCGCGCAAGGCGCAGGACGCCGCAGCCGAATTGAAGCTCGCCGAGCCGTTGACCAGGGGCTCGGTCGTCGCCTCGGATGCGTTCTTCCCGTTTGCCGACGGCATGCTCGCCTGCATCGAGGCCGGCGCCACCGCGGTGATCCAGCCCGGCGGCTCCATGCGCGACGACGAAGTCATCAAGGCCGCCGACCAGCACGGCATCGCCATGGTGTTCACCGGCGTGCGGCATTTCCGGCATTGAGCCGGGATCACGCTCCGCACCATCCGCGCTACCCGCCGTCGTCCCGGCCTTGAGCCGAACCTCACCCGTCATTGCGAGCGCAGCGAAGCAATCCACGTCTCCGCAAGTGGCGCGATGGATTGCTTCGCTTACGCTCGCAATGACGACTTCGTCGTCCCGGCTCAAGGCCGGGACGACGGGAGTTAATCCCGCACCCGCAATATCAGCGCCAGCCCCCCAAGGAAGAACAGCACCAGCACCGCCATGCCGGCCTTCTGGCTCGCGGTTGCTGCGGTGATGGCGCCGATCAGGAGCGGGCCCATGAACGACGTCACCTTCCCCGTCAGCGCGAACAATCCGAAATATTGCGCGATTCGATCCCTCGGCGCGAGCTGGATGAGAAGCGTGCGCGAAGCCGCCTGCAACGGCCCGCCGGCGGCGCCGATCAGACAGCCAAGCACGAGATAGGCGCGCTCGGCCGCGCCAGCGAACAGCGCACCGCCCGGTTCGGGCGGCGCAACCGGCACGAACAGGATCGAATCCTTGTCGACCAGCAGAATAGCTGCGATCGAGAACAAGAGGATGACCAGGCTGCCCACGATCACGCGCTTCGGCCCCAGGAGATCGTCGAGCTTGCCGCCTAGCCAGGCGCCGAACACGCCGGCGATTGCGAGGATGATGCCGAACGTACCGATCTGGATCGTGCGCCAGCCGAAGGTCCCGGCAGCGTAGATGCCGCCGAAGGCGAACAGCGACACCAGCCCATCGGCATAGATCATGTTGGCGAGCAGGAACGTCGCCACCGATTTCCGCCTTGGCAATTCGCCGATCGTTTGCCTCAGTTCGCGCAGACCTTCGCGCAGCGCCTGCCGCACCGGCCGCTTCGCCGGATAGTCCGGTGTGAACAGAAACAGCGGCGTCACGAACAGGATGAACCACAGCCCCGTCAACGGCCCGGTGATGCGATCGCCCGCATGCGTGGCGGGATCGAGCCCGAACAGCGGCTTGAAACCGAACAGCGTGCGCCCGCTGTCGGGGCTCGCCGCGAGGAAGCCGAGCACCAAAAACAGGCTAAGCACGCCGCCGACATAGCCGGTAGCCCAGCCCGTTCCTGACAGCCGCCCGATCCGGTTCGGCGGCACCAAGGTCGGCATCATCGCATTGTTGAAGACGGTGGCGAATTCCGCGCCGACAGAGGCGAGCGCATAGGCGAACAGAAGCGGCGGGATGATACTGGCATCGCCGGGCCGGCCGATCCACATCAGGGAGGAACCGAGCACGAGCAGCGCGCCGAAGCCTGCGATCCACGGCTTGCGTCGGCCGCTCGCATCCGCAATAGCGCCGAGCACCGGCGACATCAGCGCGATCGCAAGTCCCGCTGCAGCGGTGGCAAAGCCCCACATCGCCTGTCCGCTCGCCGGATCGGGCGCGACGAAACCTGCAAAATAGGGCGCGAAGACGAAGGTCGTGATCAGCGTGAAATAAGGCTGCGCGGCCCAGTCGAAAAAGATCCAGCTAACGACGGCGGCACGGCCTGGATATCCCTTCGGCAACTCCGCGTTGCCTGCCTCGCTGATTGCCATGTCCATGCGAAAATCGTCCTGCCCCAATCACGAACAGGCGCTTTGCCTGTCGGCTTCAAATCCATATAGCATGCGGTCCCGACGCGAGCGCTTCACTTCGGCTCCAACCGCGGCGAAATATTGATGACAACTTCCTCAAATGGTTGGCGCAGGATTGTCGCGACTGTCGTGCTCGTGGTCTTCACCATCATGCCGGCGGCCGCGCAGGAACAGCGCCGCTTCTACATGCCACCGGCTGCCGACACCATGCGGGGCATTGCGGCCGAACATGGCATGGTGGTGGCGCAGGAAAAGCTGGCAGCGCGCGTCGGCGCCGACATCATGCGCCAGGGCGGCAATGCCGTCGATGCGGCAGTCGCGACCGGCTTTGCCATGGCGGTGACCTATCCGCGCGCCGGTAATATCGGCGGCGGCGGTTTCATGGTGATCCACCTTGCCGACCGCAACGAGGATGTCGCGATCGACTATCGCGAGACCGCTCCCAGCGCCATCACCCGCGACATCTTCCTCAATGCCGAGGGCAAGCCCGATCCCGACAAGTCGCGCAATTCCGCGCTCGGCATCGGCGTGCCCGGCACCGTTGCCGGTCTCGCGCTGGCGCTTCAGAAATATGGCTCGGGGAAATTCACGCTGGCGCAGATCGTCAAACCCGCGATCGATCTGGCGCGCGACGGACTTCCCGTTGCTGACGATATCGCGGACACGCTGCCGGACATGTATCGCCGCATGTCGCGCTGGCCGAACTCGGCCAGGACGTTCTCCCGCGTCGATGGCTCGCCGCTGCATGAGGGCGACACGCTGATTCAGAGCGATCTTGCGGCCACGCTCACCGCAATCGCCGAACAGGGTCCGCGCGGCTTCTACGAAGGGCCGGTCGCGGAAAAACTCGTCAAGGCTATCAGCGATGCCGGCGGCATCATGGCGCTGGACGATCTGAAATCCTATCAGCCCGTGATCCGCACGCCGGTGCGCGGCACCTATCGGGGATATGACATCGTCTCGATGCCGCTGCCTTCCTCTGGTGGCATCGTGCTGCTGGAGATACTGAACATCCTCGAAGGTTTCCAGATGTCCGACATGAAGCAGGGCTCCGCCTCCTCGCTCCATGTCATGATCGAAGCGATGAAGCGCGCCTATGCCGATCGCGCCCGCTATCTCGGCGATCCCGCTTTCATCAACGCGCCGACACTCGCTTTGCTCGACAAGGATTATGCCGCCAAGCAGCGTGCCACCATCGACCTTGCCCGCGCCACGCCCTGGGCCGAAGCGGCAGCAGTGCCGCCGCAACGCGAAGGCTCCAACACCACCCATTACTCCGTGGTCGACGCCAGCGGCAATGCAGTCAGCAACACCTATACGCTGAACTTTCCCTATGGCGTCGGCCTCGTCGCGGAGGGCACCGGCGTGCTGCTCAACAATGAGCTCGACGATTTCACCGCCGCGCCCGGCGCCTCGAATGCATTCGGCCTGGTCGGCTTCGAGGCCAATCTGCCCGGTCCGGGAAAACGGCCGTTATCGTCGATGTCGCCGACCATCGTGCTGAGGAACGGCAAGCCAGTGCTGGTGACCGGAACACCCGGTGGCAGCCGCATCATCTCGGCCGTGACGCAGGTGATCGTCGATGTCATCGACTATAAAATGGATATCGCCGCCGCCGTCGCCGCTCCGCGCGTGCATCATCAATGGCTGCCGGATGAAGTGCGGATCGAGAAGGGATTTCCCGATGACGTGCTGGCCGAGCTCAGGGCCAAAGGCCACAAGCTGGTCGAGCCGCTCGGCTATTCCTCCGCCAACTCGATCCTGCTGACATCGAACGGCCCGCTCGGCGCCCCGGATCCGCGCACTCGCGGCGCCGAAGCGGCGGGGTATTGACGGAGGCGGTTGGCTAAAGCGTAGGGTAGGCAAAGCGCGGCGTGCCCACCACCAAGACTCTTCCAGTTGATGTGCCCTCTCCCCTTGTGGGAGAGGGCTGTTCCGATCTAGCCACGAATTCGCTTCGGTGAGGGGTCTCTCTCCACCAACGCCTCCGCCTGCGGAGACAATCCCTCGTCCGTCGCGCATTGCATGCGCGCCACCTTCTCCCACAAGGCGAGAAGGGAAGGCCGCCGACCCTACATCTTTTTGCGGAACCATCGCGATAAATTTAACTTTCCCGCAAACCGGCCGCATGCAATAGCGCCAATCAAGAAGAAACTCGCGGAGACCTCGAACATGACGATATCGGAGCCATCGAAGGCGGTGGAAGTCGCCGAAATCCACGACACGAGCCTGCTCGCCTTCTACCGCGACATGAACCTGCAGGAGCGGCGCACCTTCTGGGCGTGCGCCTCGGGCTGGGCGCTCGACGGCATGGATTTCATGATCTATCCGCTGGTGATCGGCACCATCATCACCCTGTGGAAGGTCGATCCCGGCACCGCGGGCCTTGCGGGAACGGTGACGCTGCTCTCGTCGGCCATCGGCGGCTGGCTCGGCGGCTATCTCGCCGACCGCATCGGCCGCGTCAGGACGTTGCAGCTCACCATTCTCTGGTTCTCGTTCTTCTCGCTGGTCTGCGCGGTCGCGCAGAACTTCGATCAACTCCTGATCGCGCGGGCAGTTCTGGGCCTCGGCTTCGGTGGCGAATGGGCGGCGGGCGCGGTGCTGATGGGCGAAGCGATCCGGCCGCAATATCGCGGGCGCGCGGTCGGCTCGGTGCAATCGGGCTGGGCCGTCGGCTGGGGTCTTGCGGTGCTCGCGCAGGCGATCCTGTTCTCGATCCTGCCGGCGGAAATCGCATGGCGCTGGATGTTCGTGATCGGCGCGCTGCCGGCGCTCCTGGTGTTCTATCTGCGCCGCTACGTCACCGAGCCCGAGATCGCCGCTGCCACGCGCCAAAAGCAGCAGGCCGCGGGCGACCGGCCGTCGCTGTGGGAGATCTTCCACGGACCGATCCTGAAGACGACCATCCTGGCGTCGTTGGCGGCGACCGGCTGCCAGGGCGGCTACTACGCCATCACCTTCTGGGTACCGCGCTTCCTCACCACCGAGCGGCACCTTTCGGTGGTCACCTCGACCGGTTATCTCGCCGCGCTGATCATCGGCTCGTTCATCGGCTATCTTGTCGGCGCCTGGCTCGCCGATCGTATCGGGCGTCGGAACCTGTTCCTGACCTTCTCGCTCGGCGCCATCGCCGTCGTGCTGGTCTATACGCAAGTGGAGATCAGCAACGAATTGCTGTGGGTGCTGGGCTTTCCGCTCGGCTTCTTCGCGTCAGGCTATTTCTCCGGCATGGGCGCGTTCCTGACCGAGCTCTATCCGACGCGGCTGCGCGGCTCCGGACAGGGCTTCTGCTATAATTTTGGCCGCGGCATTGGCGCGCTGTTCCCGTTTCTCGTCGGCGCGCTCTCGACCACGACCTCGCTCGCCAACGCGATCGCGATTTTCGCGGTCGCCGCTTACGCTGTATTCTTCCTGGCCGCCTACGCGCTGCCGGAGACGCGCGGACGGGTGTTGCATGCTGAGGGATAAATAACACGGGAGGGTTCGGATGACGTCGCTCAAGGGCAAGACACTGTTCATCACCGGCGCGAGCCGCGGCATCGGGCTCGCGATGGCGCTACGGGCGGCACGCGATGGCGCCAATATCGCGATCGCCGCCAAGACCACCGAGCCGCATCCGAAACTCAAGGGCACGATCTATACCGCCGCAGACGAGATCCGCGCCGCCGGCGGCAAGGCGCTGCCTGTTATCTGCGATATCAGGGACGAGGCGCAGGTGATCACGGCGATCGACAAGACGGTCGGGGAATTCGGCGGCATCGACATCTGCGTCAACAATGCCAGCGCGATCGGCCTGACCACCTCGCAGGCCACCGACATGAAGCGGTTCGACCTGATGATGGGCATTAACACGCGCGGCACCTTCATGGTGTCGAAATACTGCATCCCACATTTGAAGAAAGCGGCGAACCCGCACATTTTGATGCTGTCGCCGCCGCTCGATATGAAGACAAAGTGGTTCGAGAACTCGACCGCCTACACGATGGCGAAATACGGCATGAGCATGTGCGTGCTGGGGCTGTCGGGCGAATTGCGATCGGCTGGTGTCGCCGTCAACGCGCTATGGCCGCGTACGACGATCGCGACCGCCGCGGTCGGCAATCTCCTCGGCGGCGACGCCATGATGCGCGCCAGCCGCACGCCCGAGATCATGGGCGATGCCGCGCATGTCATCCTGACCAAACCGGCACGCGAATTCACCGGGCAGTTCTGCATTGACGACAAGGTGCTCTATGACAGCGGCGTGCGCGATTTCGAGCGCTACCGCGTCGATCCGTCGCGGCCGCTGATGTCCGACTTCTTCGTGCCCGACGACGACGTGCCGCCGCCCGGCGTCACCGTTCAGCCGCTGCCCTCCGTTGGCGAAGCGCAGAAGTCGCGGTAAGACTCAACGACACGATCGCGGGCCCTCTCCCTCTCCCCGTCCTTCACGGGGAGAGGGGCGGTGTGAGGGGCTGTCTCCGCGCGCACGGTGATAGGTGGACTCGCGGAGAGTCCCCTCACCCGGAATTCAAGCTCCGCTTGAATTCCGACCTCTCCCCGTAAGCGGGGCGAGGTAGAGTACCACTCAGCTTCAGCGCGGAGGAATTTGTGGGCTGGCAGAAATGGATCGCGGCAGCAATCGCGTTCGCCGCCGCGGTGGCGGTTGCCGCCTACTTCCGTCCCGATCGGGCCGTTCGTGTCGCGACGGGCGTGGTCGCACACAATGTGTGTTCCAAAGTGTTCGTCTCTGGCCTCGATCCGGAGACGGTGTTTTCGGAAACGATCGATCGGGCCGGCATCCGCAGACTGCGTCCGCTGCTACGCTTTGCGCTCGACCGCACCGGCAAGACCGTCGATGCGTCGGTTGTGGGATGGCTGACAAGCCGCGCCGCCTTTCACGACGGACTCGGTTGCGTGCTGCTGCACGGTAGAAAAGCGCCTTATGTGCTCAAGAGCGATATCGACGCGCTGAAGGTGGCAAAAGCGCCGCCGCTGCTTGAGGAGATCGGGGGCCCTGAACCTGTCGAGCCTTCGGACCCAGCGCTAGAAGCGGCACTCGATCATGCCTTCGAGGAGCCGTCGGAACCGCCACTCCGGCGCACCAAGGCGGTGGTGGTCGTCCATAACGGCAAGGTGATCGCCGAGCGCTATGCCGAGGGCATCAGTGTCGACACACCGCTGCTTGGTTTTTCCCTGACCAAGTCGGTGATCAATGCGCTGATCGGAATCCTGACGCAACAAGGCGTGGTCACGCCGTCGATGCCGGCGCCGATTCCGGAATGGCGCGGCAGGAATGATCCGCGTCGCGAGATCGAGGTCGAGCACCTCATGCGCATGACCTCAGGGCTGGCGCTGGACGAGACCAATTCGGGCTTCGATCCCTCGAGCCAGATGGTCTACCTGCGTGACGACATGGCGGGCTTTGCAGTGAAGGCACCGCTGATGGCGCCGCCCGGCACTCGCTGGCATTATTCGAGCCCCTCGACGCAACTCCTGGCGCGGATCATCCGCGATGCCGTCGGCGGGCCCGAACAGACGCTCGCCTTTGCCTGGCGCGAATTGTTCAACCCGCTCGGCATGCGCAGCGTTACGTTGGAGTTCGACGGCAGCGGCACGCTGCAGGGCACCGCCTACATGCTGGCGAGCGCCCGGGACTGGGCCCGTTTCGGGCTGCTCTATCTCAATGACGGCGTGGCCGGCGGCAAGCGGTTGTTGCACGAGGACTGGGTGGACTTTTCCGCCGCCCCAACCCTGAAGACCGACTATGGCGCGGGCTTCTGGACCAACCGCGGCGAACACCGGAATGCCAAGGCCCGCGTCGCGCTCGGCATTCCGCGCGACGCCTTCTTTGCCTCTGGTGATCTCGGCCAGCGCATCGTCATCATGCCGACGCAGCGCCTCGTCGTTGTCCGCCTCGGCAACAGCGTTGATCGGACCGGCGACATGCGCGGATTGGCGCGGCTGGTGAAAGAGGTGATCGCGGCGGTGGGGCAGTGAGACTCCCTCGTCCCGCTCTTGCGGGGTGAGGGGCTGCCTCCGCGAATTCGATGGACAGGAGTGTGCGGTCAGTCCCCTCACCCGGCGCTGCGCACCGACCTCTCCCCGCAAGAGCGGGGAGAGGTGAGCCACATCTACCGTCCGACCTGATACGGCCCGCCCTTCTCCAGCGCGCGGGCGTAGGCCGGGCGCGCGTGAATGCGTTCGAGGAAGGCCATGCACTTCCGGTGCCCCTCCTCCAGCCCGGCGCGCGCGGAAGCTGCTTCCAGCGGAAAGCTCATCTGGATGTCGGCGGCGCTGAACTCATTGCCTGCGAACCACTCGCTCTTGCCGAGCTCCGCCTCCCAGAACGCCATGTGCTGCTTGAGCTGCGGATTGACCAGCGCCGTCAGCACCTGGTTGGAGACCTTGCGCACGAGCGGGCGCAGCAAGGAGGGCGCGCGTTTCGGCATTGTCGTGAACAGCAGTTTCAACAGCAGCGGCGGCATCGCCGAGCCTTCGGCATAATGCAGCCAATAGGTGTAACGCAGCCGTTCCGGCGTCTCGGCCGCCGGGATCAGGCGTCCCTGGCCATAGGCGCCGAGGATGTATTCGACGATCGCGCCCGATTCCGCGATCGTGTTGCCCTTGTCGGTGATGACCGGCGACTTGCCGAGCGGATGGACGACCAGAAGCTCCTTCGGCGCGCGCATGTCCGGCTGGCGCTGATAGCGCACGATCTCATAGGGCACGCCGAGCTCTTCGAGCAGCCACAGCACCCGTTGCGAGCGCGAATTGTTGAGGTGATGAACGGTCAGCACGGCGTCCCCCGGAATTCGAAAAACTTACCGGGCGTTCCGTATCAGGCAATCGCCAGATTCGCGATTGGCCGAGCGGCCAAATTATTTACCCGGGTGATATTGACACCTGAATTATACCCGGGCATAAATTGCTGAACACAGATTAACCAGATGTCTCAGATGAATCAGACCTTTACGGCCTTCGAAGGCCAGCGGCGCCTCGCCGCCGGGCCCCTGCCGGAAGTGGCGCTGGCGATCAAACGGGCCGGCCAGAGCGCCGAGCCGATTGCGATCTTCTGCGACGGGACCGGACGCGCCCTCGATCTGGACCTTCGCGGCAGCGATGACGAGATCCTGGCACGGCTGCCAACATCGGCTCCGCCAGGTGAAGCGCCGGAGCTGGCGCCGAGCGAGCCGCGTGGCCGCGGCCGGCCGAAACTCGGCGTGGTCGCGCGCGAGGTGACGCTGTTGCCGCGCCATTGGGAATGGCTCAACGCGCAGCCCGGCGGCGCCTCGGTCGCGCTCCGCAAGCTCGTCGACGAAGCCCGGCGCAGCAGCGGCGACCGCGACCGTCAGCGCGCCGCGCGCGATGCCGCCTATCATTTCATGTCGGCGATGGCTGGCAACCTGCCGAAATTCGAGGAGGCCTCGCGCGCCCTGTTCGCGGACGACCGCCGCCGCTTTATCAGCGAGATCGCCGACTGGCCGCCGGACATTCGCGACCACGTCGTCAAGCTCGCCTACAGCGACCGCGCGGATTAGCGCGTGGAACTAAGCCACAACGGAGCTGCACCCCCTCTCCCGCTTGCGGGAGAGGGTTGGGGTGAGGGTGTCTCCGCGGCGGGATTCTTCAGGTGGTGAGAGCCCTCACCCGGATCGCATCTAACGATCCGACCTCCCCCGCAAGCGGGGGAGGTGAACTCGCGGCACGACTGATTCAATCAACGACCTATCACATTTCAACAGGTACCCTTTCCATGTCCAAGCCGCCGCTCTGGAGGACCTTCCTCGCCTTCCTGCTGCCGATGATGCTGAGCAACATCCTGCAGGCGCTGTTCGGCACCATCAACAACATCTATCTGGGACAGGTGATCGGAGTCGAGGCACTCGCAGCGGTCTCGGTGTTCTTCCCGGTGATGTTCTTCCTGATCGCTTTCGTGATGGGCTTGAGCTCGGGCGCGACCGTGCTGGTCGGCCAAGCCTTCGGCGCCGGCCAAGTCGACAAGGTCAAGGCGGTGGCCGGCACGACGCTGACGGTCGCGCTGCTGCTGGCGAGTGGAATCGCGCTGTTCGGATTGCTGTTCACGCGCGAACTCCTGGTCGCGCTCGCCACACCATCCGACATTCTCGATGCCGCCACCTCCTACGCGCAGACCATGATGGTCACGATGCCGCTCACCTTCGCCTTCATCCTGGCCAGTTCGATGCTGCGTGGTGTCGGCGACACGCTCACGCCGCTGTTCGCGCTCGCGATTTCGACCGTCATCGGCCTCGTGGTGACGCCGGCGCTGATCCGCGGCTGGCTTGGCCTGCCGCATCTCGGCGTCGCCAGCGCGGCCTGGGCCTCGGCGGTATCGAGCCTGCTGACACTGGTGTGGCTCAACCTCTATCTGTGGCGACGACGCCATGCGCTGGCTTTCGATGGCGCGTTCCTGCGCGCGATGCGGCCGGACGGCAGGTTGCTGCGAACCGTGTTGCGGCTCGGCATTCCCGCAGCGCTCGGCATGGTCGTGATGTCGCTTGCCGAGCTGGTGCTGCTCGGCCTCGTCAACGGTTTCGGCTCCAATGCCACGGCGGCCTATGGCGCCGTCAACCAGGTCTTGAGCTACGTGCAGTTTCCCGCGCTGTCGATCGCGATCGCGGTCTCGATCTTCGGCGCGCAAGCGATCGGCCGTGGCGAGGCCAGCCAGATCGGCGCGATCGTCGGCACCGGGTTGAAGATGAATCTGGTCCTGACCGGCGGACTGGCCGTGCTCGGCTATCTGTTCTCCCGCACGCTGATGGGCTTTTTCATCACCGACCCCGCCGTGCTCGAGCTCGCGCAGGGACTGCTGCATATCGTGCTGTGGAGCTCGGTCCTGTTCGGGATGTCGACGGTGTTTTCGGGGGCGATGCGTGCCGGCGGCACGGTCTGGATGCCGCTGTTGATCTCCGCCCTCGCGATCGCGCTGGTCGAGATCCCGTCCGCCATCATCCTCAGCCGGCTGATCGGCATCGAGGGGGTGTGGGCCGCCTATCCGATCACCTTCTGCACCATGTTCCTGCTGCAGATGGGCTATTACATGCTGGTCTGGCGGAAGCAGACGGTCGAGCGTCTGATTTGACCGGGAAGGGAGATCATCCCTATATGATGATGATCATCATATAGTAGACGGGCCGCGCGGATCGCGCCACAATAGGGGCCAAGGAGAAAAACCGAAGGGCAGGAGGGTCGCCTCCCTATTTGACAGTCCGTTCACCCGTCCACCTCTCAAGCAACAACAAGGAATCATCCCATGCGCGTTCTCGTCGTCGGCGCCGGTGCGATCGGCGGATATTTCGGTGGGCGGCTGCTGCAGGCCGGCCGTGACGTCACATTCCTGGTCCGCCCCAAGCGCGCATCCGAACTCGCCGCCGCAGGCCTCGTGATCAAGAGCCCGAACGGCGATGTGACATTGAAGAATCCGCCGACGGTGCAGGCGGACAAATTGAACGAGACATTCGACGTCGTGCTATTGAGCTGCAAGGCATTCGACCTGGAGGACGCCATCAAGTCGTTCGCGCCGGCGGTCGGACCGAACACCGCCATCATCCCGCTGCTGAACGGCATGCTTCACCTGAACGCACTCGACAAGAAATTCGGCGCCGAGCATGTGCTCGGCGGTCTCTGCGCGATTGCGGCGACGCTCAATGAAGCACGCGAGGTGGTGCAGCTTCAGCCGATGCAGTCGCTGACCTTCGGCGAACGCGACGGCAAGATGTCCGACCGCGTGCGCGCGATCGCGGAGGTGTTTTCCGCCATCAACGGCGCCACCGCCAGCGATCATGTGATGCAGGACATGTGGGAAAAGTGGGTGTTCCTGGCTTCGCTCGCGGCTTCCACCAGCCTGATGCGCACCTCCGTCGGCAACATCCTGGCGGCGCCCGGCGGCAAGGATTTCCTGCTCGGCATCCTCGACGAGTGCAGCGCGGTAGCGGCCGCTGAAGGCTATGCGCCGGGTGGACCGTTCTTCGAGCGCGTCAAGGGCATGCTGACCGCCGCGGGCTCGCCGATGACCGCCTCGATGTTCCGCGACATCAAAGCCGGCTTGCCGGTCGAAGCCGATCACGTGATCGGCGATCTCGTCGCCCGCGCCGACGCCGCCAAGATTCCCGTACCGAAGCTGCGCACGGCGTATACGCACCTGAAAGCGTACGAATTGCAGCGGGGCGAGTAGTTTTGTAGCCCGGGTGAAGCGCAGCGCAACCCGGGGCAGGTCTCTCCGCGGCGTACAGTGTTCCCGGCTTACGCTTCGCTCCACCCGGGCTACGGCATCTCGTCAAAGATGCGCGAGATAATGCGCCAGTGCGGTGATCTCTTCGTCGCTCAGGGGATAGGCGACCTCGGCCATCGCGGCCATGCCGCCGCCAGAGCGCGCGCTGGACTTGTAGTCGTGCAGCGCCTTGACGAGATAATCCTCGCGCTGGCCAGCGATGCGCGCCACCGCCTTGTTGCCGGCATAGCTGTCGGTATGGCATGACGCGCAGCGGCGGCCGGCGGCGGCCTGCTTGCCCTTTTCCGACAGATCAGGATCGTCGTCCTTCGGGCCCTTCGGCGGCGGCAGCGATGAGAAATAGGCGCCGAGATTGCGGATGTCGTCGTTGTTGAGCTGCTCGACGATCGGCTGCATCAGCTCGTTCTTGCGGGTGCCGGCGCGGAAGAACACGAGCTGCCATTGGATGAACTGATCCGGCTGGCCGGCGAGCGAGGGGATGTTCTCGGTCTGCGAAACGCCATTCTCGCCATGGCATGAGACGCACATCTCGGCCTTCTCCTTGCCGGCCGCGACATCGGCGGCGCGGGCGGGAAGTGCGCAGGCAGTCACTGCTAGCAGTATTGCGGCCAATACAATCCGCATTTTCATTCCTCTCACTCGTCATTGCCGGGCTTGACCCGGCAATCCATCCCGCAAAAGTGGTTCTTTCTGGATGGATGCCCGGGTCGAGCCCGGGCATGACGATTGGACCGATTCGTAACAAGAATTGCAGGCTGCAGCCGCCGTCCGGCCGCCGCAGCCCCCGTTGGTCACAGTCTCACTTCTTGCTGTAGCTGATGCGATAGATCGCACCGGCCCAATCATCCGCAACGAGGATCGAGCCGTCCTTGTCGAGGATGATGTCAGCAGGGCGGCCGAGATAATTCTGGTCGCCTTCGATCCAGCCCGACGCGAACACTTCCTGCTTGGCGTTCTTGCCGTCGGGACCGACGATCACGCGCACGATGCGCGCGCCCTGGTACTTGTGCCTGTTCCAGGAGCCATGCTCCGCGATCAGGATGTTGTTCTTGTAGTCCGCCGGGAATTGGTTGCCGGTGTAGAACTTCATGCCGAGTGGCGCGACATGGGCCCCTAAGTTGAGCACGGGCGGCGTGAACTCCGAGCATTTATGCCCCATCGCGAATTTCGGATCGGGCAGGTCGCCCTGGTGGCAATAGGGATAGCCGAAATGCTCGCCGATCCTCGAGATCATGTTGAGCTTGTCACTCGGCAGATCGTCGCTGATCCAGTCGCGCGCGTTCTCCGTGAACCAGTAGCGGCCGGTGCGCGGATCGACATCGCCGCCGACGCTGTTGCGCACCCCGAGCGCCCAGATTTCCGCGTTGCCGGTCTTGGGATCGACACGGCGGATCTGCGAGAGGCTGGTCGGGGGGATGCCGATGTTGAAGGGCGGTCCGAACGGAATGTAGAACCAGCCGTCCTTGTCGACAGCGATATATTTCCAGCCATGCGCGGCATAGGAGGGCATGTCGTCATAGACCACCTTGCCCTGGCCGAGATTGTCCAGATTGGCTTCCGCATTGTCGTAGCGGATCAGCTTGTCGACCGCGATCACGTAGAGCGCGCCGTCGCGGAAGGCGAGACCGGTGGGCATGTTCAGCCCCTTGAGGATGGTCTTGACCTCTTTCTTGCCGTTGTTGTCCTTGATCGCGTAGACGTTACCGAGCCCGAATGAGCCGACGAACAGCGTGCCCTTGTCGCCCCAGGCCATCTGCCGCGCGGCGAGCACGTTCGAGGCATAGACCTCGATCTTGAAGCCCTGCGGCAGCTTGATCTTCTTGATCAGCGCCGCCAGCTCGGAGTCGGAGGCGCCGGTCGGCGGTCCCGATGGTGGGGCGAGGCCCTTTTGCGCTTCGGTCTCATCGCCCAGGAACCAGTCATCCGGCGGATGGGTCCAGAATTCCTTGGTGCCGGATTCGTATTTCTTCAGCTCCCTGCCCTTGTCCTGCTGCTGTTGTGCGTTGGCAAAGCCAGTCCCCGCCACGAGGGCGATGGTGGCAAGCGCAAGAATGGAACGATTGAAAACCGATTGCATCGCGTTACTCCCCTAATCCAGCCGGACGGCTGGCTCTTTATTGATTCTAACGAGACGATCGTGGTGGCCTGCGAGAGATAGGCCAGAGCGGAAAATGTTAGCACATCCCCCGCGCGAGAGAAGCGCGGGCGATCAACGCCGCATTCGAGCGAGGTCAAGACAAGTTGAGAGGTTCGCTTACGCTGTTTTCCTGCGAAGCATCAGCGATGTCATTGCGCCGCAATATTCGTTTGAAGCTAACGCCTCTCGCAGCGTCACCGCCGACAATTTCGATTGGCCAGAGAAATCAATCATCGGATGAATGGTTGAGCAGCCATCGAGCCGGGCCGCGCCTCTCGCCGGAGAGGTCTTAGCACGGGCTCGCTTCGTCGGAGGGAAGGCAACCGCGCACGGCACGGGCGCGGGGCTACAAGTAAAAGCCGGTCCGGCGGATGGGAAATTGGAGCGGGCGAAGGGGCTCGAACCCTCGACCCCGACCTTGGCAAGGTCGTGCTCTACCACTGAGCTACACCCGCATCCTGATGACGACGATCGCTCGCCGGCAACGGCAGAGCTATGCCAAAAGCGGACCGCGAATGCAACAGGCCCGAAGGCGGCTAAATCGCCTCATTTGACCAGAAATGGGGACGAGGGCCCAAAAGCAACGCGGCGAGGAGCGTTTCGGTGGCGGCTCGCCGCGTTTTTCGCCTGGGAACCCGCTTTTCCCGACCTCAGGCCGCCACGGCTGATTCGCCTCGAGCAGCCCTGCAAACTCCGGCCGCATTTGGTCGCGCCCCTGCATGACCGGCCTGCGGCGGAACGAGCAGGGCGCCTGCCGATTGAAATTTGACGCGAAACCGCCATTTAGCTGACGGGTGTTCAGTTCCGGCCGTGCTAGAACAGGCGCCAATCTCGGGACATCAGGCGAGGATATCGTGACGATAGTTGAGCAGGGCGGCGGTCCGGCGCCGCAGGCAGGCGATCTGATCAAGGAAACGACCACCCAGACGTTCGTCAAGGACGTCATCGAGGAGTCGAAGCGCCAGCCGGTGCTGATCGATTTCTGGGCGCCCTGGTGCGGCCCGTGCCGCCAGCTCACCCCGATCCTGGAAAAGGTGGTGACCAACGCCAAGGGCCGGGTCAAGCTTGTCAAGATGAACATCGACGAGCATCCGTCGATCCCCGGTCAGATGGGCATCCAGTCGATCCCCGCCGTCATCGCCTTCGTCAACGGCCAGCCCGCCGACGGCTTCATGGGCGCGATCCCGGAGAGCCAGGTCAACGCCTTCATCGAGCGGCTGACCAAGGGCGTCCCGGCCGCGGGCGAGCCGAACATCGCGGAAATCCTGAAAGAGGCCGACGCCGTGCTCGCCGAAGGCGACGCCGCGGCCGCGGCGCAGATCTATGCCGAGGTGCTCGGCATCGACGCCACCAATATCGCCGCACTCGCCGGTCTCGCCAAATGTTATGTCACGACAGGCGCGATCGACCAGGCCAAGCAGACGCTCGGCATGGTGCCGGAGTCCAAGCGCAACGATCCGGCCGTCAAGGCCGTGCAGGCCGCGATCGACCTTGCCGAGCAGGCCGAGTCGGTCGGTCCGATCGGCGAACTGGAAGAGAAAGTCGCCGCAAATCCGCTCGATCATCAGGCGCGGTTCGATCTTGCCACCGCGCTGAACGCGATGGGCAAGCGCAGCGAGGCGACCAACCAGCTCCTGGAGATCGTCAGGCGCGATCGCAAGTGGAACGACGACGGCGCGCGCAAGCAGCTCGTCCAGTTCTTCGAAGCGTGGGGCGGGGCGGATGAAGCGACCGTCGAGGGACGAAAGCGGCTGTCGACGATCCTGTTCTCTTAGCTAGAGCGCGCGCGCATAACACCGGGGCCACAGATGCCGATCAATGCCGAATATCGGGGCCCGGCCGAGCTTCCCGAGGTAATCCCGGTCTTTCCGCTTGCCGGCGCGCTATTGTTGCCGCGCGGCCAGATGCCGCTCAACATCTTCGAGCCGCGCTATCTTGCGATGGTCGACGACTCCTTCCGTGACGGCCATCGGCTGATCGGCATGATCCAGCCCGACGTGACGCATTCGCACAATGAGGAGAAGCCGGCGTTGTTCCGCGTCGGCTGCGTCGGCCGCATCACCCAGCTCGCCGAATCCGGCGACGGCCGCTATATCCTCGAACTCACCGGCGTGGCGCGCTTCAAGGTGGTGGAGGAGCTCAACGTCCTGACCGCGTACCGCCAGTGCAAGGTCGACTTCTTCTCCTTCTCGGGTGACTTCGTCGCGCGCAAGGGCGAGGAGGACGTCGACCGCGAAGCGCTGCTCTCGGTGTTGACAGACTTCCTCAAGGCCAACAATTTGAAGGTCGACTGGGCCGGCATCGAAGCCGCGCCCAACGAGGCGCTGGTCAACGCGCTCGCAATGATGTCGCCCTATGGCCCGGCGGAGAAGCAGGCGATGCTGGAAGCGCCTGACCTCAAGACCCGCGCCGAAATCCTGATCGCGGTGACCGAGATGGATCTCGCCAAGAAGCGCACCAGCGGCGATCCCCCGCTGCAGTGATTTTCCGCGCGTCCCGTCGTTCTCCTCCGCCGTCATTCCGGGGCGTCCGAAGGACGAACCCGGAATCCATTTCTCCACGAGCGCATGCGGCCCAATGGATTCCGGGTTCACGCTGCGCGTGCCCCGGAATGACAGCGTCATATTTGGCTAATACCCCGCGACCGCCATCGCCACCACGGCGGTGAGCGCCATCCAGCCGAAATGCCGGCCGCGCGTCGCGACCGCATTGGCGAGGGCCGCGAAAGCGAACACGCAGGCCAGCGTGACGACGATCCAGTGCCGCGCCACCTCCGAGGCCATCCAGGGCGCGGCGAGCAAGAGCACGCCGCCGCCGATCCACGCCACCGTGCCGGCCTGCCAGACCAGGCGGATCAGCGTGCGCAGCCGCGCCGGTTCGATCGTCATTTTCGGAAACACCTTGAACTCGCCGAGGTAACCGTGGATCAGCGCCGCCGCGATCGCGGCGAGGCCGGAACATTGCAGCAGGATATCGCGCATCGTTCGCCTCCATACAGGTGTGTATGGTTATCGCGCGCACATTGGCGCCTGTCAATACACTGGTGTATGGTGGGCGACATGACCGATCAGCTTTCCGCCAAGGACTGGCTCGACCAGGGCCTGAAAGCGCTGGCAAGACGCGGCTTCACCGCGCTGAAGGCCGACCCCTTGGCAAAGGAGATGGGCGTCTCCCGCGGCAGCTTCTACTGGCACTTTGCCGACATCGCCGCCTACCACGCCGCCATCCTGAAACATTGGCGCGAGATAGCTGCGGAGCGGATCATCGTCGATGTCGAGGCGGCAGCGACAGGTTCCGACGCACTCGCCGTGCTGCTGCGACGCGTGTTTTCCGAAAAGCCGGCGCTGGAAAATGCGGTGCGAAGCTGGGCGAGCGTCAACGCTTCAGCGCGCGCCGCCGTGCAGGCGATCGACCAGCGGCGGCTCGGCTATGTCGAAGGCCTCCTGAAGCGGGCGGGTCTCACCGAGGGCGTCGCCCGCGCCCGCGCGCAAATTCTTTATTGGGCATTCCTCGGCCACGCGCTGACGGAGCAGCCGCTGCCGAAAGCAAGACAGCAGGCGATCGTCGACGAGCTTTTGCGGATGGCGGCGCGCTGATCGAATGTGATAAAGACGAGCCGTCAAGCTGGAAGACCATCATGAACTCCCCGACCGATCATCTCGAAAGCACCGCCGATCCAAAACTCCTGGAAATCCTGGTCTGTCCGATCACCAAGGGCCCGCTGGAGTTCGACGCGGCTCGCCAGGAATTGATCTCGCGCTCCGCAAAGCTCGCTTATCCGATCCGCGACGGCATCCCGATCATGCTGCCGGAAGAAGCGCGCAAGATCGAGTGATGGATTTGAGCCGTCATTGCGAGGAGCGATAGCGACGAAGCAATCCATTGCGCCGCAAACGGGGAGATGGATTGCTTCGCGGAGCCTGTCGTCGGGCGGCGCTTCGCGCCGACCCGGTGGCTCGCAGTGACGATCCCGGTTCGTAGCCCGGATGGAGCGCAGCGCAATCCCGGGCCGCAACGTCCGCTTGCAGGGGATTTCCCGGATTACGCTGCGCTTCATCTGGGCTACGGAGCTACAGCGCCTCGCCCTTCAACAGCCGCGGCACTTCGCCCGACAGCCCCGCCGCCTGACGGATGAACAAGCTCTTCAGCGGCGGCAGGCGGTCGACGACGCCAAGCCCGACGTCGCGCACGGTCCTGAGCAGCGTCGATTCGTTGGAGAACAGGAAGTTCAGCGAATTGGTCGCAACTCCCATCGCCATGGTGTCGAAGCGGCGCCAGCGCTGGTAGCGCTCGAGCACATCGGCTTGGCCGAGATCGATGCCGAGCCGCGCCGCATCGACCACCACTTCCGCCAATGCCGCGACATCCTTCAGGCCCATATTGAGCCCTTGGCCTGCGATGGGGTGGATCAGATGCGCTGCGTCGCCGACCAGCGCCAGCCGCTCGGCGATGAAGGAGCGCGCGACGAAATAGCCGAGCGGAAACGCGCGCGGCTTGTCGAGCGCCTTGACCTCACCGAGATGCAAACCAAAACGCCGCTCCAGCTCGTCGTGGAATTCGGCCTCGCTCAAGCCGACGATGCGGGACGCTTCCTTGCGGTTCTCGGTCCACACCAGCGAGGAGCGTTTTCCCTTCAGCGGCAGGATTGCGAATGGACCCGCGGGCAGGAAATGCTCTTCGGCGCGGCCCTGGTGATCGCGCTCATGGCCGACGGTGACGACGATGCCGGACTGATCGTAGTCCCAGCCATGGGTGACGATGCCGGCGCGCTCGCGCAGCTTCGAACGGGCGCCATCGGCGGCGACCAGCAAGCTCGCTTCGATCGCACTGCCATCCGCGAGCGTCACGCTGACGAGATCGGCATTGGCCTCATAGGTCGAAACCGCGCTCGCGCGCAGATCAATGCCTGCGGCCTCGGCGTGGGCCACCAGCTCGTCGATCAGCAGCCTGTTCTCGACCATATGCGCAAACGGCTCGCCGGGCTCGACATCGCCGGCAAAGGTCAGGAACACCGGCCGCGTCGCATCGTCGAGCCGCGAATCGGTGACGACCATGTCGAGGATCGGCTGCGTCGTGTCGGCGATCTCGGCCCAGATGCCGATCGCCTCGAACAGCCGGCGGCAGGCGGCGACGATCGCGGTCGCCCGCGGATCGCGGCTTGGGCGCTGCCCAAGCGCCGGATCGACCACGATGACGGGGATTTCCGTCCCAAGCCCCTGCCGCAGCGCCAGCGCCAGCGCCAAGCCCGCAAAAGCGCCCCCGCAAATGACAATGCCTCGTTGTGCCGACATGCAAGTCCCTTACGCGCTCATGCCCTCAGAGTATGCTTGCTACCTGATAATAGCTGGGCGAAACAGTGGCACCAAACAAGGTACTTAATGCCGCGCAACAAAATGGAAGGCCATCCATGTCAAAAAGCCTGATTGACCTGCTTTCCATCCTGGATCTTGAGCCGCTCGAGGTGAATCTGTTCCGCGGCAACAGCCCGAAAACGAGCTGGCAGCGGGTGTTCGGCGGGCAGGTGATTGGCCAGGCGATGGTTGCAGCCTGCCGCACGGTCGAGGGCCGGCTGCCGCATTCGATCCATTGCTATTTCATCCTGCCGGGCGATCCTCAGGTCCCGATCATCTACCAGGTCGAGCGGCTGCGCGACGGCAAGAGCTATTCGACCCGCCGCGTCACCGCGATCCAGCACGGCAATGCCATCTTCTCGATCATGGTGTCGTTCCATGCCGAGGAGCAGGGCGCCTTCGATCACCAGGAGAAGATGCCGGACGTGCCGCCGCCGGAAAAGCTCACCGCGGAGGAAGTGTCGAAGCAGCCGATGTTCCGCGAGATGCCGGACTTCATCCGCCGCTACTATGAATCCGATCGGCCGATCGAGCTGCGCCCGGTCGAGCTCGGCCGCTATTTCGGCCAGAAGATCGACGAAGGCCGCATCCATGTCTGGATCCGCACCGCGGCAAAACTGCCAGACGACCCCGCACTGCATCTGTGCGCGCTCGCTTATGCCTCCGACTTCTCACTGCTCGACGCGATCATGGCGCGCTACGGCCGCACGCTGTTCGACAAGCGCATGATGCCGGCAAGCCTCGATCACGCGATGTGGTTTCACCGCCCGTTCCGCGCCGACGAATGGCTGCTCTACGCGCAGGATTCGCCGAGCGCACAAGGCGGCCGCGGCTTGACGCGCGGCATGATCTTCAAGCCCGACGGCACGCTGGTGGCGTCAGTGGCACAGGAAGGTTCGGTGCGCGAGAGGAAGTAGCGCGCGGTAGAGCTGGGATAGCGGCGAAGGTTGCGATGCCCCACCTCTCCCCGATGGGGAGAGGTGAGGTGCCTCCGACGCGAAACTAACCCGAGGTCGTCTTGCCCTGCTCTAAGCATTCGCCAGCGTACTGCGCTCGACCAGCGCGAATTGCGACAGGTACCAGTTCGCATACCAGCGCAAGGCCCACGGGATTGGAATCAGCAATAGGCAGCCGATGGTGAACAGGACCGTTCGCCAAAGCATCTCGAGGCCTGACGCCTTGAAGATGATTTCGCGGCGCGTGCCCTCGATATTGCGGCACATCCACCTCATCCACGCCGTGGTCACCCACGCCCAGCCGATGATGGTGATGAAGGAGATCGCCAACAACAGGTACCACCCGATATAGGTGATCACGCTGCCGTTGAAGGCGATCGGGAGCTGCTGTCCGTTTGACGTGAGATGGCTGGCGATCCAGCGGATCACCACCCATCCGAGCAACGCCTGCAGCAACGGCGCAAGCAGCTCGACCGTCGTGCTCTCGGTCCAACCCGTATAGCTCAAGAGCCCGATCGCGACGAACACGTACCAGATGTCACCGACCTGTCCCGTGAAACCGAGATTCGGCCGGCCGGGGACGTTGATGTGCGGGATGATCCAGCGATAAAAACCGGTGGCGGACCACGGCGCCGGGATCACCAGGAGCTGGCCAATGGCGAACCACAGACTGCGCCCAAACAGCTCCCAGATCGGCAGATCGGCCGAGACCGTCCCACCCGCATGGCCGGCCGCAGTGACGATCGGCGGCCCGGCCGCCTGCGAGGGCATCGCCGAACTGGAAGGATCCGAAATCAGTCCGGGAATCTCGCGCGCCTTCTGCCAACCGGCCATCCCCTCGGTCCAGACCAGCGTATCCGGCCCGACGGTGCCCCGCATGATGAGATCACGGAGCTGGAATTCGGGAAACGGGCCCTTTTGCTGGCCCTCGGATGCATAAAACCAGGATCGATCGGCCATGGCATTTCCTTGGAAAACACGATTCTTGGGAACGGACGCCAGTAGAACAACGGGCGAAGCAGGAAAGCCGCATTGTGACGGACGATCATGTCCCCTGTACAGGGAGCGAGGTCAGGGTCTGCCAATGTTTTCCCCCTGAACCTGCAACTTTTTTGTGCCATTTGCTCAGAAAGATGCCAGATTGGCCCGCGATCGAAGGTCATCCAAAGAGGAAGGATGGCCGTGCTTAAGGAAAATGCGGACCGCCAGCCATGAAACTTGTCGTCGCCATCATCAAACCCTTCAAGCTGGACGAGGTTCGCCAGGCGCTGACCGAGATCGGCGTCCACGGCATGACCGTCACTGAAGTCAAAGGTTATGGCCGGCAGAAGGGGCACACCGAGATCTACCGCGGCGCAGAGTATGTCGTGAACTTCCTGCCGAAATTGCGCATCGAGATCGCAGTCGCATCCGACATCGCCGACAAGGCGGTCGAGGTCATCACCGCAAAGGCACGCACCGGCCAGATCGGCGATGGCAAGATCTTTGTCACGCCGATCGATCACGCGCTGCGGATCCGCACCGGCGAAACCGACAGCGACGCGCTCTAACTTCTCCAAACTCTCCGAGCGCGACCGACAACGCCGCCGGTCGCATCCACCAGACTCATTTCATTTCTGCCGGGGAAACACCATGGGGGCATCCTCTCGTGCCGCGCGGCTGATCGCGCCGCTTGGTCTTGCGACGCTGTTGTCGGCGACGCCGGCGCATGCCGAGACGTCGGCCATCAACGCCGCCGATACCGCCTGGATGATCGTTGCCACCGCGCTGGTGCTGATGATGACGATCCCGGGGCTTGCGCTGTTCTATTCCGGCATGGTGCGCAAGAAGAACGTGCTGGCGACGATGGCGCAGAGCCTGTCGGCCGTCGCGATCATCTCGATCCTTTGGGCGATGTTCGGCTACTCTCTCACCTTCGTCGGTGATGGACCGTGGATCGGCGCGCTCGACCGCTGGTTCCTCGCCGGCATGACCATGGACGGCGTCAATCCGGCGGCGAAGACGATCCCGGAAGCGCTGTTCATGCTGTACCAGATGACGTTTGCGATCATCACCGTGGCGCTGGTGGCAGGCTCGGTCGCCGATCGCATGCGCTTCTCGGCCTATCTCTGGTTCTCCGTCGGCTGGTTCATCTTCGCCTATATTCCGCTCGCACATTGGGTGTGGGGCGGCGGCTTCCTCGCAAGTCTCGGCGTGCTGGATTTCGCCGGCGGGCTCGTCGTGCATCTTTCGGCCGGCGTCAGCGGATTGGTCGCCGCGCAAGTGTTGGGGCGACGCCACGGCTATGGCAGCGAGAACTTGTCGCCGTTCGACCTGTCGCTCGCAGTGATCGGCACCGGGCTGCTTTGGGTCGGCTGGTTCGGCTTCAATGGCGGATCGGCACTGACCGTGAGTTCGCGCGCGGTGATGGCGATCATCGCCACGCATCTTTCCGCCTGCGCGGGCGCGCTGACCTGGGGCGCGATCGAATGGGCGACGCGACGCAAGCCGTCGGTGCTTGGCATGATCTCCGGCGCGGTCGCAGGGCTCGGCACCATCACGCCGGCCTCGGGCTTCGTCGAACCATGGCACGCGGTCATCATCGGCATCATCGCGGGCTTCGTGTGCTTCTGGGCCTGCACCTGGCTGAAGCTCCGCTTCAAGTATGATGATTCACTCGACGTGTTCGGCGTCCACGGCATCGGCGGTATGGCCGGGACGCTGCTCGCGGGCGTGTTCGCCACCAGCGCCATCGGCGGCACGGCCGGCCTGCTCGAGGGCCGTCCGCAGCAACTGCTGATCCAACTCGCCGGCGTCGCCGTGACGCTGGTGTGGTGCGGCGGCATCACCTTCGTGCTGCTGAAGCTGGTCAGCGCGTTCGTCCCGCTCCGGGTGTCGCTGCAGCAGGAGCTGGAAGGCCTGGATATTTCGCAGCACGGCGAGGCCCTGCAGTAATTTCCTCTACCTTATTACCGTCGATTTGCCGCCGCGCTGGGCAGGATTATGTCCGGACTCTGGCGTGCCCATGAATCGGGCAATATTGATTACGTTTTGAGCGCGACGGAATAGCGCAGGTCCGACCAATTCCCGTCAAACGCGAAAACGGGCGGATTCATAATCCGTTAGGCGGTGCCGTCGATCTGGCACGGCATTTGATTCTAACGCCTGCGGCTGTGACCGCGTCGTGAATTTTCTCCGCGTGGTGGATCTCAGTCGAAAAACACCCGGTTCGTCTGCACCGGGCCCAAGCGGGGATAGGACACATGAAAATTGTTATGGCGATTATTAAGCCATTCAAGCTGGAAGAAGTCCGCGACGCCCTGACCGCCATTGGCGTTCACGGTCTCACGGTGACGGAAGTCAAGGGTTACGGGCGTCAGAAGGGCCACACTGAGATCTATCGCGGCGCTGAATACGCCGTGAGCTTCCTGCCCAAGATCAAGATCGAGGTCGCGGTTGCGGCCGACCAGGTCGACAAGACTATCGACGCCATCACATCGGCGGCAAAGACCGGACAGATCGGCGACGGCAAGATCTTCGTCATCAACCTCGACCACGCGGTGCGCATCCGCACCGGCGAGGCCGATGCCGCGGCCCTCTGATTTCGCGCTCAAACCTTACAATTCAGGAGTAGAATAACATGACGTTCAAACGTCCCCATGGCGCGGGATTGGCGGCACTCGCATTCGGCTTGTTCGCTGCGACCGCCGCCTATGCCGAGCCGACCGTCAACAAGGGCGACAACGCCTGGATGATGACATCGACGGTGCTGGTGCTGTTGATGACGATCCCGGGGCTCGCGCTGTTCTATGGCGGCCTGGTCCGCTCCAAGAACATGCTCTCGGTGCTGATGCAGGTGTTCTACACGGTGTGCATCGTCACCGTGCTCTGGGCGCTCTACGGCTACAGCCTCGCCTTCACCGGCGGCTCGGACTTCATCGGCGGCTTTTCCAAGGCCTTCCTGGCGGGCGTGACGCCGGACTCGAAGGCAGCCACCTTCAGCGTCGACGCCAATATCTCCGAACTCGTCTATGTCTGCTTCCAGATGACGTTCGCGGCGATCACGCCGGCGCTGATCGTCGGCGCTTTCGCCGAGCGCATGAAGTTCTCCGCGCTCGCGCTGTTCATCCCACTCTGGGTGACGCTGATCTACTTCCCGATCGCCCACATGGTCTGGTACTGGGCTGGTCCGGACGCGATCACGGATGCGGCGAAGGCATTGGCGGCTGCGGCTGACGGCGCGGCCAAGACCGCGGCGCAGGCCAAGCTCGACGAGATCAATGCTGACGCCGGCTGGATCTTCAAGAAGGGCGCGATCGACTTCGCGGGCGGCACCGTCGTGCATATCAACGCCGGCATCGCCGGCCTGGTCGGCGCGATCCTGATCGGCAAGCGCACGGGCTACGGCAAGGAGCTGATGGCTCCGCACTCGCTCACGATGTCCATGATCGGCGCCTCGCTGCTCTGGGTCGGCTGGTTCGGCTTCAACGCCGGTTCGAACCTCGAGGCTTCTGGTGGCGCCGCGCTCGCCATGACCAACTCCTTCGTCGCGACCGCGGCGGCGGCGTTGTCCTGGATGTTCGCGGAATGGATCATCAAGGGCCATCCGTCGGTGCTCGGCGCCATCTCGGGCGCGGTCGCAGGCCTCGTGGCGGTCACCCCGGCCGCCGGCTTCGCCGGCCCGATGGGCGCGATCGTGCTCGGCCTCGTGGTCGGCGTGGTCTGCCTGTTCTTCTGCACCGTGGTGAAGAATGCGCTCGGCTACGACGACTCGCTCGACGTGTTCGGCGTCCACTGCGTCGGCGGCATCGTCGGCGCGATCGGCACCGGCATCCTGGTGAACCCGGCGCTCGGCGGCACCGGCGTGATGGACTATGTCGCCGGCAAGATCGGCGACTACGACTTCGTCGCCCAGATGACCTCCCAGCTCTGGGGCGTCTGCACCACGCTGGTGTGGTCCGGCATCGGCTCGGCCATCCTCTACAAGGTCGTCGACGTGATCGTCGGCCTGCGCGCGAACGTCGAGACCGAGCGCGAAGGCCTCGACATCACCGAGCACACCGAGCGCGCTTACAACATGTGAGTTCTCCCGGGGTGTGATCTCTCCCGGGATCACACCCAGAACTACGGTTCGGGCACATACCCGGCAATGCCCTGACCGTTGAGGGGCTCCAGCGCAAGTTGGAGCCCCTTTCTTTTTGACCGCGGCCCGAAGAAAGGAGAGGGCATGCCGGCCTTCTAACGGCTGCCGACGCGGCAGGGCTGCTCGAGGTGCTACCGTTCGCCTTCCGGCGCAATCAGCGCGACAGTCGGAAAATAGGTGCGATAGCGCCGCACGTCGTGGGTCAAGAGTGGCAGCTGCTCCACCGCAGCATGGGCTCCGATGAAGAAATCAGATAGTGCCCCTGTGCGGCTGCCACCGGCGGCGCGATATTGGAGATAGGCCTTGCCGGCAAGAAAGAGCGCGGCGCGCGGGATCTCTGCCAGCTCGATTTTCAAGTCGCAGAGTGTGGCGTCGACGGTTTCGACCTTGTCGTAGCGTATCGAGACTTCTGCGTAGATGACATTGTTGATGAACAATGGCCCAGCCGATGCCGCCCGTTCGAGCTGCACCTGCGACCAGTCGGCCCATTTCTCGTCGTCGGTCGCGAGGTCGAGAAGGACATTCGAATCGACGAGGGTCATTCCGGCTCATCACGCAGAAGGGCCATCAGTTCGTCAGTCGTCATGCCCCGCCCCGCGGAGCCACGCGCCTTGGCAAATCGGCTGGCAGGCCGCGGTCCATCCGCTCTCTCGATCAGAACGCTGCCGTCGTCGCTACGGCGAATATTGACCTCGCTGCCCGGACCAATACCCAGGTAATCGCGAAGCGGCTTTGGGATTGTCACCTGGCCCTTGCGGGTGACAGTCGTTGTCATCGCTGATCTCCAATTGCCCGGTAATACTCAGAGAAAATATGGTAATACCACGCAAATTGTCCAGCGACACCGATGGTTAATCGCGTCTTAACCTCGCCGTATCTATGGTGACTTGATCAATTTACGGTCGAGCTGGATTCCCCTCGACCGCGTTGAAAGTGCTGGCGTTTAGACATGGCAATGACCGCTCCCTCCGGCGTGGCGCAAGACGCCGGCAGTGTAATGCCGGCCGGTCAGGCCGAACGTTCCCCCTTTGCGCGCACGGCCGAGCTGCTGGCACCGTACCAACCCGGCAAGCCATTGATTACGCTGTCGTTGGGCGAGCCGCAGCACCCGGTTCCCGCCTTTGTCGGGCCGGTGCTGGCCAAGCACACGGCCGAGTTCGGCCGCTATCCGCTCGCCAAGGGTATCGAGCCGTTCCGCCGCGCGGCGGCGAACTGGCTGTCGACCCGGTTCCGCCTGCCGCGGCCGGTCGATCCCGAGAGCGAAGTGCTGGTGCTGAACGGCAGCCGCGAGGGCCTGTTCTTCGCCGCCATCACCGCCGCCCGCTATGTCGGCGCGCGCTCGGGGACGCCGGCAATCTTGATGCCGAACCCGTTCTATCCGGCCTATGGCGCCGGCGCCCGCGCGTCCGGCTGCGAGCAGGTCTATCTGCCGACCACGCCGGCCAACGGATTCCTGCCCGATCTCGACGCGCTCGATGACGCGCTGCTGGCGCGCACGGTGGCGTTCTACATCGCTTCGCCCGCAAACCCGCAAGGCTCGGTCGCCTCGCGCGATTATTTCGCGCGTCTGAAGGCGCTCGCCGCTCGTTTCGGCTTCATCATTTTGAGCGACGAATGCTATTCGGAGATCTACACCCGGGAAGCTCCCGGCAGCGCGCTGGAACATGCCGGCCCCGACTTCACCAATGTGGTCGTGTTCCAGTCGCTCTCGAAGCGTTCGAACCTGCCGGGCATGCGCGTCGGCTTTGCCGCCGGCGACAAGAAGTTCCTCGCCGCCTTCCACGAGCTACGCAACGTGGCGGCGCCGCAAGTGCCGGTGCCGCTGCAGCATGTCGCGGTCGCCGCCTATAGCGACGAGGCGCATGTCGAGGAGAACCGCAGGCTCTACCGGATCAAGTTCGATCTCGCCGACCAGATCCTCGGCAGCCGCTACGGCTATCAGCGTCCGGCCGGCGGCTTCTGCGTCTGGCTCGACGTCTCCGAGCGCGGCGGCGATGAGGCGGCGACGGTGAAACTCTATCGCGATGCCGGCGTGCGCGTGATCCCGGGCAGCTATTTGGCGCGGCCGCAGGCCGACGGCTCCAATCCGGGCGCGGGCTATATCCGGCTCGCGTTGGTCTCCGACAGTGAATCAACGGCCGAGGCGCTGCACCGCCTGGTCGAAACCTTAAGTTAATCGCAAGGCTTTGGAAGCGTATGCCAGCGATCGAACGTGTCATTCCCCTGGTCGGCCATCTGCCGGTCCCGATCCGCGAAGCCTTGGAGCGGCGGGTGCGAGAATTCGGCGGGCTGTGCCTGATCACGCTTGCCGGCGTCGCCGCCGCGGCGCTGATGACGTGGTCGGTGCAGGACCCGAGTCTCAGCCACGCCACCTCGCGCCCGATCCGCAACATCCTCGGCTATCCCGGCGCGATCGGCGCCGATCTGTTGATGCAGATCCTGGGCCTCGGCGCCATCATGCTGATCCTCCCCATCGCGGTGTGGGGCTGGCGCATGCTGACGCATCGCGCCTTCGACCGCGAGGCGCTGCGGCTGGCATGCTGGATCCTCACCACCGTGATCGCCGCGGGCTTTGCGAGCTGCTTCCCGCATAATGGCGCCTGGCCATTGCCGACCGGGCTCGGCGGCGTGGTCGGCGATGCGCTGGTTCGCGCGCCGGCGGTGGTGTTCGGCCCGGCCGGCATGATCTATCGCCTGGTGCTCGGCACCATCCTGTTCGTCGCGATGACCGCGAGCTTCCTGTTCGCGAGCGGCTGGGGCGCAAGGGAGAGCGAAGAAGAGCTGACGGCGATCGAGGATCGTGACGAGCCGTTCGTCGAAGAAGACGATGAGGAAGACCGCAGTTCGATCTCGCTCGGCTGGCTGTTCCACGCTGTCATGAGCGCGAAGGCGCGGCTCGGCTGGCTCTTCGGCACCGCCTATCGGTCGCTGGTCTCGAGCGCGCCACAACGCAGCGCAGCCGCGTTCGAGCGGCAGGAGCCCAGTCTCGGCGGCCGTGCCGCGCCGTCCGTGGTGCCGGAGGCGAGCGAGGAATTCGACGAGGAGATCGAAGAGGAAGAGGAACAAGACGAGGAGGAAGAAGCCGAGGAAGCGCCCGTCGCCCGCGCCCCGCGCAAGAAGGCCGAGCCGCGCGCGAAGAAGAAATCGTCCGACAAGTTCGAGCTGCCCTCGGTCTCGGTGCTGTCAGCGCCGAAAGCCGCCGACCGCCAGCCGCAGAGCAAGGCCGAGCTCGAAGCCAATTCGCGCGCGCTCGAAGGCGTGCTGCAGGATTTCGGCGTGCGTGGCGAGATCGTCAAAGCCAATCCGGGTCCGGTCGTGACGCTGTACGAGCTCGAGCCAGCGCCCGGCATCAAGTCGTCGCGCGTGATCGGCCTCGCCGACGACATCGCCCGCTCGATGAGCGCGCTGTCGGCTCGCGTCGCCGTCGTCGCCGGCCGCAACGCCATCGGCATCGAATTGCCGAACCTGCATCGCGAAAAGGTTTACCTGCGCGAACTCCTGGTCGCGAAGGAAGCTATCGACTCGGTGGCAAAGCTGCCGCTCTGCCTCGGCAAGAGCATCGGCGGCGAACCCGTCATCATCGATCTCGCGCGCACGCCGCATATGCTGATCGCCGGCACCACCGGCTCCGGCAAATCGGTCGCGATCAACACCATGATCCTGAGCCTGGTGTATCGGCTGCGCCCCGACCAGTGCCGCCTGATCATGGTCGATCCCAAGATGCTCGAACTCTCCGTCTATGACGGCATCCCGCATCTTTTGACGCCGGTCGTCACCGATCCCAAGAAAGCGGTGGTCGCGCTGAAATGGGCCGTGCGCGAGATGGAGGAGCGCTACAAGAAGATGGCCAAGCTCGGTGTGCGCAACATCGACGGCTACAATGCGCGCCTGGTCGAGGCAAAGGGCAAGGGCGAAGAGCTGACGCGCACCGTGCACACCGGTTTCGACAAGGAGACCGGCAAGGCGATCTACGAGGAGGAGAAGCTCGACCTCGATCCGTTGCCCTACATCGTCATCATCGTCGACGAGATGGCCGACCTGATGATGGTCGCCGGCAAGGACATCGAAGGCGCGGTGCAGCGCCTGGCGCAGATGGCGCGCGCCGCCGGCCTGCATGTGATCCTCGCCACGCAGCGTCCTTCGGTCGACGTCATTACCGGCACCATCAAGGCCAACTTCCCGACCCGCATCGCCTTCCAGGTCACCTCGAAGATCGACAGCCGCACGATCCTGGGCGAGATGGGCGCCGAGCAACTGCTGGGGCAGGGCGACATGCTCTACATGGCCGGCGGCGGCCGCATCAGCCGCGTGCACGGCCCGTTTGCCTCCGACGACGAAGTCGAGAAGGTGGTGCGCCACCTGAAGACGCAGGGCGCCCCGGAGTATCTGGAAGCCGTTACCGCCGAAGAGCCGACCGACGAGGACGGCGCGGTATTCGACTCCACCGGCATGGGCGGGGACGGCGGCGGCGGCGACCTCTATGCGCAGGCGGTGGCGATCGTGAAACGCGACCGCAAGGCCTCGACATCCTATATTCAACGGCGGCTGCAGATCGGCTACAACCGCGCCGCCTCATTGATGGAGCGGATGGAACTCGAGGGCGTTGTCGGCCAGGCCAATCATGCCGGCAAGCGCGAGGTCCTGATCGAAGAAGAAGGCAGCATGTGATCCTGCCCCGAGAATTTCACGGAAAAGCGATATCCCCGCGGCATTACCCACGGTAAACTCAGGCATGATCCGGAAAAGTGGGCACCGGTTTTCCGAAAAGATCATGCCCCTAAAGTCGGAACACGCGTTGCATCAGAATCCGAAATACCGAATGGCCAAACAGCACGTCCATCGCGCCATCCATTCCGGATTGGCGATCCTGATCGCCACGTCGATCGCCGGCGCCGCGCCCTCATCGGCGCAGAACGTGCCGGTGCCGAAGCCCGCGCCGAAGGGCCGCGATGGCACGCAGATGAGCGCGCAGGAACAGAGAGGCCCCGCGACGACAGGCTCGACACAGACGCCGCCGACCCCTGTCATCCCCGATCCGCGCCGCAACGTTCCCGCCAGCATCTTCACGACGTTCGATGCCAACCAGAAGGCGCAGGCCGCGAGGATCAGCAGCTATCTCTCCTCGCTGCAATCGCTCGCCGGCAGTTTCGTGCAGGTCGGCCCCGACGGCTCCAAGACCAAGGGCGATTTCTATATCCAGAAGCCCGGCAAGGTGCGCTTCGAATATGAGCCGCCAAGCCCGATCGACATCGTCGCCGACGGCTCCTCGGTCGCGGTGCGCGACCGCAAGCTCGCCACGCAGGATATCTATCCGCTGTCGCAGACGCCGCTGCGCTATCTGTTATCCGACCGCATCGACCTGATGAAGGACACCAACGTCGTCAGCGTCACCGCCGACGATGTCTTCGTCTCGATCATCATCGAGGAGAAGCAGGCGCTGATCGGCACCAGCCGGTTGATGCTGATGGTCGGCGCCAAGGACGGCCAGCTCAAGCAATGGACCATCACCGATCCGCAGGGCTACGACACCACCGTCGCCGTCTACAATCTCGATTCCACCAGGAAGATCGATCCGGGCCTGTTCAAGATCGATTTTACCAACTACGCGACCCCGCCGGGCTAGCGAGTTCGCTGGATTGTAGGGTGGGCAAAGCGCAGCGTGCCCACCATCAACACGCCGACGTAAATGGTGGGCACGCTTCGCTTTGCCCACCCTACGCGTCCCCTGTGGACAATCCTATCCACCGCCGCAATCCATGCTAAGACGCAGTTCCCATGCGTCTCTCCCTCACAACCTGGAACATCAATTCGGTGCGCCTGCGCATCGATCTCGTCGCCAAGTTCATCAAGCAGGCGCGGCCGGACGTGCTCTGCCTGCAAGAGACCAAATGCATCGACGACGCCTTTCCGTTGAAGCGGTTCAAACGGCTTGGCTATGAGCATGTCGCGCTGAACGGGCAAAAGGGCTATCACGGCGTCGCCATCATCTCGAAAGTGCCGTTCGAGAAGACCGACATCCGCACCTTCTGCGACAAGATCGATTCCCGCCACATCTCGGTCGAGTTCGGCGACAAGGCACAATTGTCAAAGCCGCTGGTGCTGCATAATTTCTATGTGCCGGCCGGCGGCGACATCCCCGATCCCGCACTCAATCCGAAATTCGAGCACAAGCTGCAATTCCTCGACGAGATGAAAGCCTGCGAGCCCTTGCATCCGCGCGGCGACGACCGTCACGTCCTGGTCGGCGATCTCAACGTGGCCCCGCACGAGAACGACGTGTGGTCGCACAAGCAGCTCCTGAAGGTCGTCTCGCACACCCCGATCGAAACCGAGAAGCTGCTCGCAGCGCAGGTGCATGGCGAATGGTTCGACGTCGCACGCGAGCGCATTCCACTGTCGGAGAAAGTCTACACCTGGTGGAGCTATCGCGCCGCCGACTGGACCGTCGGCGACCGCGGCCGCCGGCTCGACCACATCTGGGTCTCGCGCGCGCTGAAGGACAGCGTCACGGATTTCAGGATCACCCGCGACGCGCGCGGCTGGGAGCGTCCGTCGGACCACGTGCCGGTGACGGTGACGTTGGAGGTGTAGCTGACCGTCGTCCCGGGCTTGACCCGGGACCCATAACCACAGGCTTTTGTGGTGTGCTCCGCCGCAACCACTTGCTTCCGCCACAACGGCTGCCTGTGGTTATGGGTCCTCGCTTTCGCGAGGACGACAGGGAGCTACGAACTCAACTTCCCGCCCGCCACCACGATATCGCTGGCAAGCTGGCTGGTGCGGGTGGCGAATTCGTCGCGCAGCCTTCGCGCCGCGGCGGGATCGCTTTCCAGCACGCGTTGAAACAGGCTGCGCGAAATTCGAACACAGGTGGCGCGCTCCAGCGCGGTCGCGGTCGACGGCCGCTTCATCGGCACGATCAGCGCGAGCTCGCCGATCAGCGCGCCGGGGCCTGCGATGATCTCGGCACCGCCATCTTCCACGCGGAAAGCGCCGCGCTGCACGACATAACCCGCATCCGCCTGGTCGCCGGCATGGAAAATAACGTCGCCGGGTTCGAAATTTCGCTGTTCGGAGCCGATCGCAAGCATGCGCAAAGCAGTATCCCCCAGCAGGCGCAAGGTGGAGACGCGTTCGAGCAGCGCTACGTCATCTTCGATCGACATTCAGGCCGGTGACCGGGGATACGATTCGGTCGCGAATCGTATCACGGCACCAGTTTGTAGCCACCGGCTTCCGTCACCAGGATCTCGGGATTGGCGGCATCTTTCTCGATCTTCTGCCGGAGCCGGTAAATATGCGTTTCCAGCGTATGGGTGGTGACGCCCGAATTGTAGCCCCAGACCTCCTGCAGCAGCGTCTCGCGCGACACCGGCATCTGGCCGGCGCGGTAGAGGAAGCGCAGGATCGCGGTCTCCTTCTCGGTCAGCCGCACTTTCCGCGCATTGGCGGCGGTCAGCATCTTCGAGCCGGGCCGAAAGCTGTAGGGACCGACGGAGAACACCGCGTCTTCGCTCGCCTCGTGCTGGCGGAGCTGCGCGCGGATCCGGGCCAGCAGCACCGCGAAGCGGAAGGGCTTTGCCACATAATCATTGGCGCCGGATTCGAGGCCAAGGATGGTGTCCGAATCGGTGTCATGGCCGGTCAGCATGATGATCGGCGCCTTGAAGCCGCCTTTGCGCAAGGACCGCACCACCTCGCGGCCATCGGTATCGGGAAGGCCCACATCCATCAGGACCAGATCGGGAGAGTTGGTCTTGGCGGCGCTGGCGCCCTTGGCGCCGGTATCGACTGCGGAGGCTTCGAATTCCTCGTGAAGGGAAAGTTGCTCGACCAGCGTGTCACGCAGGTCGGTGTCGTCATCCACGATCAAAATCTTGCGGGCATTGGCCATAGGAACGATCCTCTTGGAGGCAGGCAGCAGCGGACACAAGCGGACAGCGCTTTGGCCGAGACTTGATGGCGAGACTCGCTGTGTAGGTAGTCGTTCATTACCGATTCACAAGCCGATCACAGTCTATCCCAAATCAGCAGCCGATTGGATGAATGTGCTGTAATCCCGCCAGATAGAACAATCGGGGCCGGGCAGGCAAGGCGCGGGCTTTTTGATTCACATGAGAAGTTCCAGTTTTTCAATCACTTATGAGACAACCGCGCGTGATCGGCCGTTGTCCCTGGTCCGCGTCCAACCCGCCGCCGGTAACCCGTGCCGGGGGTGGCTGACCGCCGACGGTTGGTCGGTACCGGTTGCACTTGGCCGGGGCGGCATCCTCGCGAATAAGCGCGAGGGCGACGGCGGCACCCCTAGGGGTGTCTTCCGCCCCCGACAATTATGGTGGCGGGCGGACCGCTCCCCGCGACCGGCGAGCTTCCTGCCCACCCGTGCCATTCGGCCCGAGGACGCCTGGTGCGAGGACCCGCGGGACCGCCATTACAACCGGCCGGTGCGGCTGACCCGCGAGCAGAACGGCGACCGGCTGACGCGCGAGGATCGTCTCTACGACTTCATCATCGAGATCGACCACAACACCACCCCGCGCATCGCCGGCCGCGGCAGCGCGGTGTTCCTGCATCTGGCCCGTCCAAATTTCGCGCCGACCGCCGGCTGCGTCTCGATGACCAAATCCTCGATGCTGCGGCTATTACGGCGAATGAGCCCGCAGACGCGGATCGTGATTGGTTAGAGGGCAGGTAGATCTGTGACCCGCGGCCCGCTCTTAGACCCTCATGGTGAGGAGCGCGCAGCGCGTCTCCCGGACGATGCTGCGCATCGCTCGGAGAACCATGGGGCCCCGCCGGTGGCCTCGCCCTTCGAGACGGCCGCTTCGCGGCCTCCTCAGGGTAAGGAGATAGATTGGAGCTCACGGCCCTCTTCGCATTATTGCGCGCGAACGCAATGCAACCACGCAGCTATCTTGCCCCAAAAATCGCAGACCCCACGCGCACATGGGTCGCGCCCATCTGGATCGCTGTGGCGAAATCGGCGCTCATGCCCATCGAGAGATTCGTCAGGCCGTTGCGCGCGGCGATCTTGGCCGTCAGCGCGAAGTGCGGGGCAGGGGGGTCGTTCACCGGCGGGATGCACATCAGGCCCGAGATCGAAAGCCCGTAATGCTCGCGGCAGCGCGCGATGAAGGCATCGGCCTCGGACGGGGAAATGCCGGCCTTCTGCGGCTCCTCGCCGGTATTGATCTGGATGAACAATTGCGGCTGCCGGTTCTGGTTTTTGATTTCCTTGGCTAACGCTTCGCAAATGCTGGGGCGGTCCACCGAATGGATGGCATCGAACAGCGCCACCGCCTCCTTCGCCTTGTTGGATTGCAACGGTCCGATCAGATGCAGCACGATGTCGGGATGGGCCTGCATCAAGGCAGGCCACTTCGTCTTGGCTTCCTGCACGCGATTCTCGCCGAAAACGCGCTGTCCGGCCGCGATGACGGGCGAAATCGCATCCGCATTGAATGTTTTCGACACCGCGATCAACGTCACCGAGCCACGATCGCGACGCGCATCCTTGCAGGCGCGCGCGATTTCCTCCTCGACTTCTGCGAGACCGTTTGGTGAATGCGCGGTTAGCGCCGCTGTGTTTTCCGGTGTCATGTCATCTACCAACGCAGGCTAGAGCATTTTCGGTTCTGATTGAATCAGAACCGAAGCTCTAGATTCTTGATTTGACGCGTTTTCTACGCAGATAAGTCTACGCAATCTGCGTAAACTTGATTGCTACGCGAACCGGTATCCACTCCGCTCGAAAACGCTTTAGCGGAGGTTCCCTCGAATTTTATCAAATCCGGGAAAGCCTTCTTGAACCCTTCGTTCTACCTTCACCAGTGGGGCTAGGGGACATTAATGTCTAAAATTAATTTCAACCGCCACCGCGCCAAACTCAAGACTCTTCTGGGTATCCGCGGGCGGCTGGCGCTGCTTGCGCTGTTGCTGGTGGCGCCCATGATGCTGGACCGCGTCCGCACCCTGGAGGATTCGCGGGCCAAGCAGATCGCACACGCCGCCGAGGAATTCGCCGCGCTCGCCGCACACAGCGCCGACGCCCAGCGCGAGGTCATCTCCTCGGTCGAGACGGTGCTGAAATCCGCCGCCTATATCCGTGCCTCCGCCGGCGGCATCGGCAAGAGCTGCGAGATCCTGCGCGCCAGCGTGCCCGCCAACATGCCATGGATCCGCAGCCTGATGTTTCTCGGCAGCGACAACCGGATCCAGTGCTCGACCGACAACGCCTATGTCGGCATCGATCTCAGCGACCGGCCCTATGTGACCGAAGCGAGAAGGCGCCGGGAATTTGTCTTGAGCGATTTGATCGTGAGCCGCCCCACCAATACACCGGTCGTGATGGCCGCTTACCCGGTGGCGGCCGTCAACAGTGAAACCGACTCGGTGGTTCTGGCCGCGATCAATCTGGACTGGATGTCCAAGATCATGAGCAATTACGGCGGACGTGCCGGTGTTTCCTCCGTCTTGGTCGACAGCACTGGCACGGTTCTCGCGGCACCGCTGGATCAGGCAAGCATGATCGGCCGCTCGCTGGACACCGTGCCGCTGATGTCCGCGGTCGCGGACAAGGCGCTTAGTTATGGTGAGTCCTCCGGCTCGATGTCCTTTACCGCGGCGGATGGCACGAACCGCACGATCAGCTTTGCCCGCATTCCCGGCACACGCTCGCGGCTGATCGTCAGCATCGACGAAGCCAAGGTGACGGCGGCGATCGATCGCGATATCCGCACCGCCTATCTGCAGCTCGGCTTCGTCTGCCTGCTCGTGCTGTTCGGTGCGCTGGTCGGCGCGGAAAAATTGATCATCCATCCGATCGACGTGATGACCCGCACGGCCAAGCGCTTCGGCGAGGGCGACTGGTCGGTCCGCGTCGCCAAGAACAAGCTGCCCGCGGAGTTCGTTCCGCTGGCCCGCGCCTTCAATGCGATGGCCGCGCAGCTCAGCCAGCGCGAACGCGACCTGGTCGCGACCAACGACCGCCTGACGGTGATGGCCTCGATCGACATGCTCTCGGGGCTCGCCAACCGCCGGGGCTTCCAGAGCCGGCTCGATTTCGAGTGGATGAAGGCGCAGCAATATGATTGCGAGCTGTCGCTCCTGATGATCGATGTCGATCATTTCAAGCTCTACAACGACACCTACGGCCATCCCGAAGGCGATGCCTGCCTGACCAGGCTCGGCGAGACGCTCTCCGGCATCGCCGCCAATACGCTGGGCTTCGCCTGCCGCTATGGCGGCGAGGAATTCTGCCTGCTGTTGCCGAACACCGGTGCCGCACGCGCAAAAGAGATCGGCGAGATCGTGCGCGCCACGGTGCAGGATCTCCGCCTGCCGCACGCAACCTCCAGCTACCAGATCGTCACCGCCAGCGTCGGCGTCGCCTGCACCAAGCCAGGCCCGGCGCTCCTCCCCGGTGACCTGATCGAAGCCGCCGACGCCGCCCTCTACGCCGCCAAACATCTCGGCCGCAACACCGTCGTCGAACACGGCCTGGTGCGAGGCTCGAAGGGTGCGGCAGCGATGGCGATGGCGAGCTAACTTCGCTGCTGTCATTCGGGCGCGACGACGTCACCACATCCTCTGTCATTCCGGGGCGCGCCTCTTGGCGCGAGCTCGGAATCCATTTCGCCGCATCCTTCCTGGCTGGATGGATTCCGGGTTCGTCCTTCGGACGCCCCGGAATGACGGCGGAGAAAAATTCGCAAGCAATTCCAACCTGATTTGTCTCGTCCAGCCCTCGCACAAAAAACATTCCGCTTCCGCCGTCGGGCAAATCAGCACTATGACTGCGCGCGTCTCACGGCGGATGAGGGGCGGGTCGCGATCGTCACGAACGTTGCGGTGAGATGCGGTGGACGCGGGTGTCACGACTGACGAGCGTGGCATTCACGGACGGCGAAGTCGTGTGGTCCTGGCGCCCCGACGCTGGCGCTAAATCTCTTGCGCGAACAACTTCGCGCGAGAGGTGACGGTGGCAAGAAAGCCCGGTCACCGAGGAGAGCACGAAGGAAACCGTTAAAACCATCGCGCAGGGAAAGCCGGAATGCTTCGGTTGAACCTGTGGTCCTAACCCCGTGCTTTTTTGTTGCACGGGACCCACGGGTGCAACCAGCACCCGGCTTTCCCTGCGCCCTCTATTCGATGCGAGGGCGAAAAGTGAAACAAAGCTCGGGCATCTCCTGCCGCGAGAATGCAGACCTATATCTGCTGAGCCGGCACGTTATGCCGTACCGTCAAGGGCCGTCACGAGTGCCCCAACCCGTTGACCCCGCAGCCAATTCTATGGCCTAGTCCGCCGTCTTCTAAACGGCCGAAAAGCCCCTCAAGAGCCCTGCTCCATGACCTCCGAACGTTACAACGCCCGTGAAACCGAGCCGCGCTGGCAGCGCCAGTGGGACGAGAGGGCGATCTTTGCGTCGAAAAACGACGATCCGCGGCCGAAATACTATGTGCTCGAGATGTTCCCGTACCCTTCCGGGCGCATTCATATCGGCCATGTCCGGAACTACACGCTCGGCGACGTGCTGGCCCGCTACATGCGCGCCAAGGGGCTCAACGTGCTGCACCCGATGGGCTGGGACGCGTTCGGCCTGCCGGCGGAGAACGCCGCGATCGAGCGCAAGGTGGCGCCGAAGGCGTGGACCTACGACAACATCGCGGCGATGAAGAAGCAGCTTCGCTCGATCGGGCTGTCGCTGGACTGGTCACGCGAGTTCGCGACCTGCGACCCCAGCTACTACAAGCATCAGCAGAAGATGTTCCTGGATTTCCTGCGCGCCGGCCTCGTCGAGCGCGAGAAGCGCAAGGTCAACTGGGACCCAGTCGACATGACCGTGCTCGCGAACGAGCAGGTGATCGACGGCCGCGGCTGGCGCTCGGGCGCTGTCGTCGAGCAGCGCGAGATGAACCAGTGGGTCTTCAAGATCACGAAGTACTCGCAGGAGCTCTTGGACGCGCTGGACGGGCTGGATCGCTGGCCCGACAAGGTGCGGCTGATGCAGCGCAATTGGATCGGCCGCTCCGAGGGACTCTTGATCCGCTTCGCGCTGGATCCCACAACCACGCCGGACGGCGAGCGCGAATTGAAGATTTTCACGACGCGGCCCGACACGTTGTTCGGCGCCAAGTTCATGGCGATCTCGGCGAACCATCCGCTGGCGCAGGCCGCGGCGGCAAAGAATCCGAAGCTTGCCGAGTTCATCACGGAGGTCAAACGGATCGGCACCGCGCAGGAAGTCATCGACACCGCCGAGAAGCAGGGTTTTGACACCGGCATCAAGGCGATCCATCCGTTCGATCCGAACTGGAAATTGCCGGTCTATGTCGCGAATTTCGTGCTGATGGAATACGGCACCGGCGCCATCTTCGGCTGCCCGGCGCACGACCAGCGCGACCTCGACTTCGTCAACAAATACGATCTCGGCAACACGCCTGTTGTCTGTCCGGAGGGGCAGGATCCGAAGACGTTCGTGATCACCGACACCGCCTATGACGGTGACGGCCGCATGATCAATTCGCGCTTTCTGGACGGCATGACCATCGAGCAGGCGAAGGAAGAAGTCGCGAAGCGGCTGGAGAGCGAGATTCGCGGCAACGCGCCCGTCGGCGAGCGCCAGGTGAACTTCCGCCTGCGCGACTGGGGCATTTCGCGCCAGCGCTATTGGGGCTGCCCGATCCCGATCATCCATTGCCCGAAATGCGACGTCGTGCTCGTGCCCGACAGCGCGCTGCCGGTAACGCTGCCGGAGGACGCGACCTTCGACAAGCCTGGCAATGCGCTCGACCACCATCCGAGCTGGAAGCACGTCACCTGCCCGCAATGCGGCGGGCCGGCACAGCGTGAGACCGACACCATGGACACCTTCGTGGATTCGTCCTGGTACTTCGCGCGCTTCACCGATCCCTGGAACGAGACATCGCCGACCACGCCTGAAGTCGCCAACCGGATGATGCCGGTCGATCAGTATATCGGCGGCGTCGAGCACGCGATCCTGCATCTGCTCTACAGCCGCTTTTTCACCCGCGCGATGAAGGCGACGGGCCACATCGCGATGGATGAGCCGTTCGCCGGCATGTTCACGCAAGGGATGGTGGTGCACGAGACCTACCAGAAGGCCGACGGTACCTACGTGATGCCGGCGGACGTGAAGATCGAGGTCGTCGGCAGCGAGCGGCGCGCGACGACGATCGACACCGGTGAGGCGATCACGATCGGCCCGATCGAGAAGATGTCGAAGTCGAAGAAGAACACGGTCGACCCCGACGACATTATCGCGACCTATGGCGCCGACGTCGCGCGCTGGTTCATGCTGTCGGACTCCCCGCCGGATCGCGATGTGATCTGGAGCGACGAGCGGGTGCAAGGCGCGGCACGCTTCGTGCAGCGGCTGTGGCGGCTGGTGAATGAATCCGCCGAGATCGCGAAGGGTGCCCCAGTGGCCCGGCCGGCGTCATTCACCCCCGAGGCGCTCGTCTTGCGCAAGGCCGCCCATGGCGCGCTGGACAAGGTGTCCTCCGGGATCGAGCGGCTGCATTTCAATGTCTGCCTCGCCCATATCCGGGAATTCGCCAATGCGCTCGCCGAGACCCTGGCCAAGGGCGGCAAGCCTGCCCCCGACGTCGCCTGGGCGGTCCGGGAGGCCGCGGTCATCCTTGTTCAACTGTTCGCGCCCATGATGCCGCACCTCGCCGAGGAATGCTGGCAGGTTCTGGGCCAGGAGGGGCTGATTTCGGAGGCTTCCTGGCCGCAAATCGAACGCGATTTGCTGGTTGAAGACAGCGTGACCCTGGTGGTCCAGGTCAACGGCAAGAAGCGGGGTGATGTTACCGTGCCACGGGCGGCGGAAAATGCTGAGATCGAGGCTGCCGTTCTGGCGCTTGATGCGGTAAAAGCCGCCTTGGACGGCAAGCCCGTCCGCAAGGTGATCGTGGTGCCCATGAGGATCGTGAATGTCGTCGGCTAGGATCCGGATCGCTCTCCGGCTCGTCGCGGTGGCCGCTTTGGCTGCGGTGACGGCAGGTTGTTTCCAGCCGATGTATGCCGAGCATACCGACGGCACGCCGGCGTTGCGCGAGAAGCTGATGGGCGTCGAGCTCCCGCCAATCAACGACAAGCCGAACGCGTCCCGCGAGGCCCGCATCGGCGTGGAAGTCCGCAATGCGCTGGCGTTCAAACTCTATGGCAACGCCACCGGCATGCCGCCGACCCATCGGTTGGTGATCCGCTTCACGACCAGCCGCTCCTCGCTGATGATCGATCCGAACACGGCGCTGCCGACCGGCGAGAATTTTGGCATCGACGCGCAATACAACCTGGTCGAGATCGCCTCCAACAAGTCGGTGATGACGGGCTCCACCTTCTCGCGGGTGTCCTACGACATGCCGGGCTCCTACCAGCGCTTCACCCGCACGCGCGCGTTGCGCGACGCCGAAGATCGCGCCGCGCAGGAGATCGCGGACAACATCAATACCCGGCTGGCGTCCTTCTTCACCGCCGGGACCTGATCGCCGTTGGTCGCGCTCCGCGGAAAAGAGATCGACGCCTTCCTCGCCCGGCCCGATCCCGGCCGTCCGATCATCCTGCTCTACGGCCCCGATGCCGGCCTGGTGCGCGAGCGCGCCGACGCGCTGATGGCATCCGCGGTCGACGACCCCAACGATCCGTTCTCTCTGGTCCGCCTCGACGGCGACGACCTCGCCGCCGAGCCTTCGCGTTTGGTGGATGAAGCGATGACGGTGCCGCTGTTCGGCGGACGGCGCGCGATCCGCGTTCGCGCCGGCTCGCGCAATTTTGCCAGCGGCGTCGAGACGCTGACGGATTCGCCGGTGAACGACTGCCGCATCGTGATCGAGGCCGGCGACATCAGGCCGGATTCGCCGCTGCGCAAGATCTGCGAGCGCGCCAAGAATGCGGTAGCGATCGGCTGCTATCCCGACACTGAGCGCGATCTCGCCAAGCTGATCGACGACGAACTCAAGGCATCCGGCCTGCGCATCGCGCAAGATGCCCGTGCCGTGCTGATGTCATTGCTCGGCGGCGACCGCCAGGCTTCGCGCAACGAAGTGCGCAAGCTCACGCTCTACGCCCACGGCAAAGGCGAGGTCACGCTTGAGGACGTGATGACCGTGGTGTCCGACGCGTCCGAGCTGAAACTCGATCCGATCGTGGACAGTGCCTTCGCCGGCAATGCCGCCGCGGTCGAGACGGAGTTTGCGAAAGCGATGGTCGCCGGCACCTATCCCGGCGTCATCATCGCTGCCGCGCAGCGCCAGGCGGCCTGGCTGCACAAATCGGCGCTGGCGATTGCCGATGGTGCGCCGGCCGCGTCGGTACTGGAGGGCGGATACCCGCGATTGCATTTCTCGCGGAAAGGTGCCGTCGAAATCGCACTCCGCAATTTCAGCCCGCAGCGGCTGGTCGGCATCATCGAGCAGCTCGGCACCGCGGCGCTCGATATGCGCAAGCAGAATTCGCTTGCCGCCGTGATCGCGCAACGCACCTTGCTCTCGATCGCCGCGAATGCGCGACGGCGGGGATGAGACGCGATGCACCCCAAGGCGTCATTGCGAGCGAAGCGAAGCAATCCATATTTTCCCATGCGGAGAGATGGATTGCTTCGTCGCTATCGCTCCTCGCAATGACGAGACTAACCGCCCTCGAGCCGCCGCATCACCTCGTCTAGCTGCTCGAGACTGCGGTAGCTGATCTGCACGGAGCCGCCGGGGTCGCGGTGGTTGACACTGACGGTCAGGCCCAGCGCATCGGAGACGCGCTTCTCTAGCGCGAGCGTGTCCGGGTCCTTCTCGTTGCCGGCGGCGCCGCCGCGCGCCTTCTGAGGCTTGCGCACCGGCACGCCCTCGTCATGTGCCAGCGCTTCGGCCTGGCGCACGTTGAGACCTTCGGCGACGATGCGCTTGGCGGCTGCGAGCGGATCGGGCACGCCGATCAGCGCTCGCGCATGGCCTGCGGACAATTCGCCGCTGGCGATGAAGGCCTGCACCTCGGCGGGCAGCTTCGTCAGCCGCATCATGTTGGCGACATGGCTGCGGCTCTTGCCGACATCCCGCGCGATATCTTCCTGACTGCGCTTGAACTCGTTGGCGAGCGCATGATAGCCCTGCGCCTCTTCCATCGGGTTGAGGTCTTCGCGCTGCACGTTCTCGATGATCATCATCTCGAGCGCGTCACTATCGTTGACCTCGATCGGGACGATCGGCACCTCGTGCAGGCCGGCGAGCTGGGAGGCGCGCCAGCGCCGCTCGCCGGCGATGATTTCGTACCGGTCCTGCGCGCCCTTGACCGGCCGCACCACGATCGGCTGGATCACGCCGCGCTGCTTGATCGAATCGGCGAGCTCACGGAGCTCGGCATCGGCGAAGCTGCGGCGCGGATTGCGTGGGTTGGCCTTGAGGAATTCGATCGGCACCTTGCGCTGCGTGCGCGGCCGCTCGACATGCGCGGCCTCGCCGCCGACGTCCCCGATCAGACTTGCAAGCCCACGGCCCAGTCGCGAACGCGCTTCGTCGGCCATTGTCGCCAGCTCCCTTGGATTCACGTAGCAAACTCCGGAATTCGAATTTCAGATCGGTCGGATCGTAGGATGGGTAGAGCGCCGCGAAACCCATCGCGCTCCTCGCATGGAAAGATGATGGGTTTCGCCGCGCGCTACCCATCCTACGAATGGTCCTTAATTCGTGCGCAACTCGCGTTCGCGCTGGATCACTTCGGTGGCGAGCTTCAGATAGGCTTCGCTGCCGACGCATTTGAGGTCGTAGACCAGCACCGGCTTGCCGTAGGACGGCGCCTCGGAGATGCGCACGTTGCGCGGGATCATGGTGTTGTAGACCTTGCTGCCCATGAACTGCCGGACGTCGGCGACGACCTGGTTCGACAGATTGTTGCGGGAGTCGAACATCGTCAGCACGATGCCGTGGATCGACAGGTTCGGGTTGAGCGTCGAGCGCACCTGCTCGACCGTCTGCAAGAGCTGCGACAGACCTTCGAGCGCGAAGAACTCGCACTGCAGCGGCACCAGGATCGCGTCCGACGCCGCCATCGCGTTCACGGTCAGCAGGTTGAGCGACGGCGGACAGTCGATCAGCACATAAGTGTAATCGGCATCCGGCGAGGTGTTGTTGTTGAGCCCCGCGATCGCGTCGCGCAGGCGGAACGCGCGGCCCGGCGTCGTGCCGAGTTCAAGCTCGAGGCCGGAGAGATCCATGGTCGAGGGCGCTATGTGAAGCCGTGGCACCGCGGTCGCCACGACCGCCTCGCGCAGCGGCGCCTCGCCGATCAGAACGTCATAGGTCGAGCAGCCCCGATTGCGCCGGTCGATGCCGAGCCCGGTCGATGCGTTGCCCTGCGGATCGAGATCAACGACCAGGACCCGCTCGCCGATGGCTGCGAGTGCCGTCCCGAGATTGATCGCTGTGGTTGTCTTGCCGACGCCCCCTTTTTGGTTGGCAAGCGACAAGATGCGTGGATGGCCAGCCGGTTGTGGCGCCCTATCCTCTTGATAAATCTCGTCAATTACGGTCATAGCGTTGCCCTGATAATCCCCTGCGTAAAGCTCAACGGCGCCCGATGGAGCTAAGCTCGACAATCCAGCCGTGTCCGCCGGTCCGACTCGGATGAAGCTGCGGCTCAATTTTCCAATATTTAGTGGCTTCGGTCAATTCGGCCTCTACATCTTGGCCTTTGAGAAACAGCGCTTTTGCACCCTTTCGCACCAGCGGTTCCGCGAAGCCGATGAGCTGATGTAGCGGAGCCAGCGCTCGCGCGGTCACGCAATCGATCGGGCCGCTGATTCTTTCCACAATATCCCCGATGTCAGCCAGATGCACCGTCCCCGGCGCCGCTGTCACCCGCAGTGCTTCGCGGAGAAAGGCCGCTTTCTTAGCGTTGCGCTCGACCATGTGGACGCTAGTGCTAGGCGTATCGGCGAGCGCGCAGGCGAGCACGACACCGGGAAAGCCGCCGCCGCTGCCGAGGTCGACCCAGACCTTGGCAGTTGGAGCGAGGTCGAGCAATTGCAGCGAATCAGCGATGTGGCGGGTCCAGAGTTCGGGAAGCGTCGACGGCGCAACGAGATTGGTCTTGGCCTGCCACTCCAGGAGAAGCGCGACGTAGCGGTCGAGCCGGGCTTCCGTTTCACGTGAAACGGGGGCGAGGGCGAGGGCCGCCCTCTTGTCGGCAGCTGCGCTCGGTAGCGCTCTGTTTAGCGATGCTTTGACCATGATTCGCAATGTCAGTCGGAAGCCAGGTTGTCATTGCGAGCGCAGCGAAGCAATCCATTGGCGCCGTCGTGCTCGGATGAATGGATTGCTTCGCTGCGCTCACAATGACCGTGGCGCGCCGTTTCACGTGAAACGCTTACGCGGTCGCCGTCGCCTTCTTCCGCCGTGCCTCCCGACGCAGGTAAGCGGCCAGAATGCCCAGCGCCGCCGGAGTCATCCCGTCGATCCGCCCTGCCTGACCCACGGTCCGCGGCAGCGCAGCCTTCAGCTTGGCGCGCGCCTCGTTGGAGAGGCCGGGTACATCGTCATAGTCGACGGCGGTCAGGACAAGTCCCTCGTCGCGGCGGAAGGCATCGACGTCTGCGATCTGGCGCTTGAGATAGACATCGTACTTCGCGTCGATCTCCAGGTGCACGGCAGTCGATGGATCGATGACCGACAGCTCCGGCCAGATGCCTCGGAGCGTCGACCACTCCACTTCGGGGTACGACAGCAATTCAAAGGCGGAGCGGCGGACGCCATCGCGGTTCAGCGCCAGCCCGTGTCTTATGGCCTCGTTGGGCGTAATCGAGAGGGACCTGGCCAGCGCCTTGGCGGCATTCAGCGCCGCCATCTTTGCGGTGTGGCGCTTGGAGCGGGCTTCGCCGACGCACCCCAACGCAATCCCCTTATCCGTCAACCGCTGGTCGGCATTGTCGGCCCGCAGCGTCAGCCGGTATTCGGCCCGCGAGGTGAACATGCGATAGGGCTCGGTGATCCCACGCGTGACCAGGTCATCGATCATCACGCCGAGATAGCCGTCGGCGCGGTCGAACACGATTGGATCAGTGCCGCCAGCAGCGAGTGCCGCGTTCAGGCCAGCGACGATCCCCTGCCCGGCTGCTTCCTCGTATCCGGTCGTGCCGTTGATCTGGCCAGCCAGAAACAGTCCGGGCAATCGCTTGGTCTCAAGCGTCGGATCGAGCTCGCGCGGGTCGACATGGTCGTACTCGATCGCGTAGCCCGGCCGGACCATCTTGACCCGCTCAAGGCCGGGGATGGAGGCGAGGATCGCGAGCTGGACCTCTTCCGGAAGTGAGGTCGAGATGCCGTTGGGGTAGACCGTATTGTCGTCGATGCCTTCGGGCTCCAGAAAGATCTGGTGGCCATCGCGATCCCCGAAGCGGACGATCTTATCTTCAATCGAGGGGCAATAGCGCGGCCCAGTGCTCTTGATCTGACCGGAATACATCGGCGAAAGATGCACATTGGCCCGGATTACCTCATGGGTCTTGGGCGTGGTGCGAGTGATCCCGCACTGGATCTGGGGCGTCGTGATCCGGTCCGTCATGATGGAGAACGGCTCAGGTGGATCATCGCCTGGCTGCATCTCGACTGCAGACCAGTCGATCGTGGTGCCATCCAGGCGCGGAGGCGTCCCGGTCTTCAACCGGCCAAGCGTAAAGCCCAGACGCTCGAACGAAGCTGAAAGCCCCATGGCCGGAGCCTCACCGACCCGGCCCGCTGGCCAATTCTTCTCGCCGAGATGGATCAAACCGCGCAGGAAGGTGCCGGTCGTGATCACAACGGCGCCGGCAGAGAGCATCCGCCCGCCTCCGAGGCGAATTCCATTGATGCGGCCATTGGAGGTCAGGAGATCATCCGCCTCGCCCTCGACCACGGTCAGGTTGACGGTCTCAAGGATCGCGGCCTGCATCGCAGCGGCATAGAGCTTGCGGTCGGCCTGAGCGCGCGGCCCACGGACGGCAGGACCCTTGCGGCGGTTCAGCATCCGAAACTGAATGCCGCCGGCATCCGCGACCCGGCCCATCAGGCCGTCGAGAGCGTCAACTTCGCGGACCAGATGACCCTTGCCGAGCCCTCCAATCGCGGGGTTGCAGGACATGGCGCCGATCGTCGAAAAACGATGCGTCACCAGCGCGGTCTTCGCGCCCATCCGGGCAGCCGCACTGGCGGCCTCGCAGCCGGCATGGCCGCCACCGATGACGATGACGTCGAATGAAAGCGATTGGGTAGACATGCGCAAACTTCTAGCGCGGAGCGGTGAAAGTCGAAAGACAAGTTTCAACGAGCCTGATCCGCTGTTTCACGTGAAACAGGGTGCGGTCCTGTGTTCAACCGACCCCCGCGGCCGGGTGTTTCACATGAAACAGTGCCGGCACAGGGCGAAGGTCGAGAACTCACGTCGAGAAGCGCGGCGCCGATGCTGCGCGGTCGGATCGTCAGCTCAGGTTGAAGACGATACCCAAAGCGAGCAAGCCGAACGCCACGGAGGCCAGCGACAGCAACATGTCGATTGCGGCATCCGAGCCCTTAAGCCGGCTCTGCCAGACCTCGACCGATTCATTGGTCCACTTACGGAAGCCGCTGTTAGCCGTCAGTGAAGGTGGCAGTCGTTGATGGTGCCAAGTCCGCCACAGCAGATAAGGCAGCATCACGGCCACCAGCAGGAACAGATTGACGGATTGCGAGAGGAAGTTCGGTGTCGTTCTGACAATCAAACAATATCCAGGCCGCCAGAACGAAGAATTGCGACGAGCCCGATAGCGGCCTTGTAGACCAGCGGATGGAATCCGGAAGGCCTGTCCGGTGGAAGTTCCGTGCGCCCTATTAGCTGTTTTGCCATGGCCGTTCTCCAGCATGTGCGAGGAGCGATCGGCCGCCAACGGTTCGGCAGCACAATGGATAACCAGGGCGGACATGATGCAGTTTAGTTAAGACTCGTTCAGGATTTGCGGGACCTGAGGAGTGAGTACGGTGTCGTTTTCCGGATCGGCTTCCCTGACTCAGTGGCCTAGTGATCCAGCGACCTACTTCCCGACGCAGAATTCCCGAAAGATCACGTCGAGGATGTCCTCGACATCCACGCGGCCGAGAAGCCGTCCGAGACTATAGGCGGCCGCCCGGAGTTCCTCCGCGGCAAGTTCTTCGCCTGCCCCGACCACATCGATCGCCCGCCGCAACGATTCGGCCGTCTCTCGCAACAGCTTGCGCTGCCGCGCCCGGGTAATCAGACCGCCCTCGCCAGATCCGAAGCAGTCGTGCGCAAAGCCGACAAGGGCCGCGATCAGTTCCGAAATCCCTTCCCCGCTCCGAGCAGAGATCCTGAACGTGGCGGACACTGGTTCAGATCCTTGTAGCTCCGATGCCGAAGCATCCAGATCGATCTTGTTACGCACTAACCAGACCGGCGCGGAGCCGTCGTTTGAAACTGTCGCGCTCGTCCTATCGGTGAGCCACAAAACCAGGTCGGCTTCCTCGGCGCGGGCACGCGCACGGCGCACCCCCTCCTGCTCGACCGGATCGTCGGTCTCGCGGATCCCGGCAGTATCGATCACCGTCACCGGGTAACCGTCGAGATCGAGCTGCACTTCGATGGCGTCGCGGGTGGTGCCGGCGTGCGGCGAGACGATCGCGACGTCGCGCCGCGCAAGCTGGTTGATCAGGGTCGACTTGCCGACATTAGGCGGACCCGCGATTGCGACCACCAAACCGTCGCGAAGTCGTTCGCTCTGCGCCTGGGCCGCCAGCACCTGCTGAATTTCGGTCAGCAGCACTTTGACCTTCTTGAGCGCCGGCGCGATCAATTCCGCCGGCACGTCGCCTTCGTCGGAAAAATCGATACCAGCCTCTATCAATGCCGACGCCTCGATGATCTGTGCACGCCAGTCGCGGGCACGATCGCCGAGCAGGCCCTTCAACTGGCGCAGCGCCTGGCGGCGCTGCCGATCGGTGTCGGCATGAATGAGGTCGTCGAGGCCCTCGGCCTCGGTCAGATCGAGCTTGCCGTTCTCGAAGGCGCGGCGGGTGAATTCGCCGGCCTCGGCAGGCCGAACGTCATCAACGCCAGCGAGCGCATTGAACACCGCGCCGAGCACGGCCCGCCCACCATGGACATGAAATTCGGCGACGTCCTCGCCCGTGGCACTCGCGGGCGCTGGGAACCAGAGGACCACCGCATCGTCGATCGGCTGGCCGGTGGCATCCTTCAGCAGCGTTCTGGTCGCCATCCGCGCCGATGGAATCTTGCCGGCCAACTTCACCAATGCCGGACCAGCTTGCGGCCCCGACACCCGGACGATAGCGATCGCACTTGGCGGTCGCCCGGAGGAAAGTGCAAAGATGGTCTGGTCGCGCGGATGCATCGCTTATTTGTTAGCGAACGGCCGGGAAGGCAACGCACAATTCGCGCGTCTCATCATTCGCGCCTACGCTGCATCGCAACAATCAGCCAATCTTGCTGCAGCAATCGTGCAGCAATTTGCTACGAGATCGGCGGCGCCCCATCATCGGCAGATCCGCGAATTGAAGAAGTATAATAATTATCAAATACTTACATAACGGAATTCTGGAACCATGCAGTTATGCTGCAGCTATACCGCAGCATAACCAGATATATTGCACCGCAACATAAGCGGACCTATCGGCCGGCGCTTACGTGTTCATCGAATCGAAGAACTCGGAGTTGCTCTTGGTGTTCCGGAGCTTGTCGAGCAGGAAGTCGATGGCGTCCATCGTGCCCATCGGATTGAGGATCCGGCGCAGCACGTACATCTTCTTCAGGAGCTGCGGATCGGTGATCAGCTCTTCCTTGCGCGTACCGGAGCGCGAGATGTCGATCGCCGGGAAGGTCCGCTTGTCGGAGACCTTGCGGTCGAGGATCAATTCGGAGTTACCGGTTCCCTTGAACTCTTCGAAGATCACTTCGTCCATGCGGCTGCCGGTATCGACCAGCGCGGTGGCGATGATGGTGAGCGAGCCGCCCTCCTCGATGTTGCGGGCGGCACCGAAGAAGCGCTTCGGTCGCTGCAGCGCGTTGGCGTCGACACCGCCGGTCAGCACCTTGCCGGATGACGGCACCACCGTGTTGTAGGCGCGGCCCAGGCGCGTGATCGAGTCGAGCAGGATAACCACGTCGCGGCCATGCTCGACCAAGCGCTTGGCCTTCTCGATCACCATCTCGGCCACCTGGACGTGACGCACGGCCGGTTCGTCGAAGGTCGAGGACACCACCTCACCCTTCACCGAGCGCTGCATGTCGGTGACTTCTTCCGGACGCTCGTCAATCAGAAGCACAATCAGATAGCATTCGGGGTGATTGTGCGTGATCGAATGCGCGATGTTCTGCATTAGCACGGTCTTACCCGTGCGCGGCGGCGCCACGATCAAGGCGCGCTGGCCCTTGCCGATCGGCGCAACGATGTCGATCACCCTTGCAGAAAGGTCTTTTCGCGTCGGGTCATCGATTTCCATCCGAAACCGCTGATTAGGAAACAGCGGCGTCAGGTTGTCGAAATTGACCTTGTGCTTGGACTTCTCAGGGTCCTCGAAATTGAGCGAATTGACCTTCAACAACGCAAAATAGCGCTCGCCCTCTTTCGGGCTGCGGATGTGGCCTTCGATCGTATCGCCGGTGCGCAGGCCGAAGCGGCGGATCTGCGAGGGCGAAACGTAGATGTCGTCAGGGCCCGGCAGATAATTGGCATCGGGCGAACGGAGGAAGCCGAAACCGTCCGACAACACCTCGACGACACCTTCACCGATAATGTCGGTTTCCTGGATCGCGAGCTGTTTGAGGATGGCGAACATCAGCTCCTGCTTGCGCATGGTGCTGGCGTTTTCGACCCCATTTTCCTCGGCAAACGAGACAAGCTCGGCCGGCGTCTTGGACTTGAGGTCTTGAAGTTTGATTTCCCGCATGGGGGTGGTCCTGTGGAGCATTTTTTGAGAAGGGTCTTGCGAGGTGGCTTTGAGAAAAAGCGGACGCAAAAATGAAGGTCCGCAGGTCTAAGCAAGGAAAGCGCCGGTGGGGCTTCAAACCTGATGTGGCGGCCGGCCGTTGATGGAACCGGAACGCGATCACATCCGCCTGCGTGGGGTGGGATTGGGACAAATATAGAAAATCGCTTTGCGCTCCGCAAGAAGGACTGAAGCCTGATTCCTGGGCAAACGGCTCCTCTAGAACGGCTTGACCACCACAAGAATGACGATGCCGATCATCAGGACAGTCGGCACCTCGTTAATAATCCGATAAAATTTCTGGCTTCGGGTATTCCGGTCGGCGGCAAAATCCTTCATCCAGCGGGCAAAAAATCCGTGGACGCCGGAGAGCACGAGCACCAGCAAGAGCTTGCCATGCAGCCAGCCGGAGCTGAACCAGTGACCAGTCCAGGCCAGATAGAGGCCGGCGAGCCAGGTGACGATCATGGCCGGATTGATGATCGCCCTCAGAAGGCGCCGTTCCATGACCTTGAAGGTCTCGGACTGCTTGGAGCCTTTCTCGGCCTCGCAGTGATAGACGAACAGCCGTGGCAGATAGAGCATGCCGGCCATCCAGGAGATGACCGCAATGATGTGCAGCGCCTTGATCCACTCATACATCGTGATCGCCGTGCTCCTGGAACATCTCGGGCAGCCTCGCCGTTTCAAAAGAAGGCCCGCCAGCGAGGTTACGGATACATATCCGCAAGCACCGCTCTCTTAAAACAAATTAATTTTAGAATCTTAGGTTTGAGTCTAAGTGACCGTGAATTTGACTCACACAACGCGATCCCGCCGTTCTCGGGTGCTTGTTCACACCGCTCAACAATTCGGCCCGCACTGTCGCGCAACGGAATATCGCCCAAGGTCTCAAGCGCTTCCGGCGTTCCTTGACCAGCTTATCAAGAGACAAATTCACATATTCTCACTATCATCCCACCGGCACGGCGGACTTGTCCTCGCGGGAGGCGCTGTGAAGAAAAGGTTTAGATATCCCTAAGGCGGCGATCTCAGCTGAAAAGTTGTAGGCAACCTCCACAGGGATTCACAGGATAGACAGAGGTTCTGGTGCCTACATCAGGCAATTACTTTCACCTGCATCTGGTGTCGGACTCAACCGGCGAGACGCTGATCACGGTGGCGCGCGCGGTGGCCGCGCAATACGCCAATGTCTCACCGGTCGAACACGTCTATCCGCTGGTGCGCAGCCAGAAGCAGCTCGACCGCGTGCTCGATGAAATCGAGGAATCGCCCGGCATCGTGCTGTTCACGTTGCTCGAGAAAGATCTCGTCAGCCGGCTGGAAGCCAAATGCAGGGAGATCAACATTCCGAGCCTGTCGATCATTGGGCCGGTGATGCAGTTGTTCGAGGCGTATCTGGGTGCGGCCACTTCGGGTCGGGTCGGCGCGCAGCACGTGCTGAACGCGGAATATTTCAAGCGCATCGATGCGCTGAACTACACGATGATGCATGACGACGGCCAGCATGTCGAAGGCCTTGAGGAGGCTGATGTCGTTCTGGTCGGGGTGTCCCGCACCTCGAAAACGCCGACGTCGATCTATCTCGCCAACCGCGGCATCCGCACCGCAAATGTCCCGCTCGTACCCGGCATTCCGCTGCCGCATCAACTGGAGCACCTGAAGAAACCGCTGGTGGTCAGCCTCCATGCGACGCCGGAGCGCCTGATCCAGGTCCGGCAAAACCGGCTCTTGAGCATGGGCGCGGCGTCCGGCAATGACGAATATATCGACAGGCAGGCGGTTACCGATGAAGTCGCGTTCGCGCGCCGCCTGAGCGCAAAGTTCAACTGGGCGCTGCTGGACGTCACGCGACGTTCGATCGAGGAGACGGCCGCAGCGGTGATGAAGCTCTATAATGACCGCCAGCGGCAACGGCCGCTGGAGTGATTCGGTGGCGATGACGATCTGGCGCGGAAAAAGTCCGCTGATTCTCGCCTCCCAGAGCCGTGCGCGAAAAATGCTGCTGGCCAATGCGGGGATCGCGTTCGAGGCGATGCCGGCGGATATCGACGAACGGGCGATCCAGGAAAATTCAGGCCTTTCGGCGCCGGCGGACATCGCGTTGCTGCTGGCGCGCGAAAAGGCCTTGTTCGTTTCCTCCGGGCGGCCGGGACGATTCGTCGTCGGCGCCGACCAGACCCTGGCGCTCGGCGATCGATTGTTCACCAAACCCGCTGGCCGCGATCAGGCGGCCGAACAATTGCGTGCGCTCGCGGGTCGGGTTCACGAACTGCATTCCGCCGTTGCCGTCGCCCAAGACGGCAAAATACTGTTTGCCGACACCAGCGTGGCACGCATGTCGATGCGCCCGCTTCGCGAGGACGAGATCACCGCCTATCTGGGCCAGGCCGGCGAGGCCGTGACCACCAGCGTCGGCGCCTATCAGCTCGAAAGCCTCGGGGTACATCTGTTCGAGCGCATCGACGGTGACCATTTCACCATCCTCGGCCTGCCGCTATTGTCGCTGTTAGCCTTCCTGCGCAGCGAGAATTTGCTGGCAATCTGACATGTTTGCGAGTGATGACTGAAAGATGCTGATCCTGGGACTGACCGGCTCGATCGGGATGGGGAAATCCACCACCGCGAAACTGTTCGCGGAAGCTGGTGTCCCCGTCTATGACGCCGACGCGACCGTGCACCAACTCTACGAAGGCGAAGCGGTGCCGGCGATCGAAGCTGCCTTCCCCGGCACCACCGCTGATGGCAAGGTGGATCGTGCAAAGCTCTCCGCGCGCGTGGTCCACGATCCAGCGGCGATGAAGCAGCTGGAGCAGATCGTCCACCCGATGCTCGGCGCGTCCCGGCAGAAATTCTTTGCGGATGCGGAAGCCTCCGGCGCGCCCGTCGTGGTCGTCGACGTGCCGCTGCTGTTCGAGACCGGCGGAGAGAAACGGGTCGATGCGGTGGTCGTCGTGACGACCTCGCCGGAAATACAGCGCGAGCGCGTGCTGGCACGGGGCACGATGGACGACGAGAAACTCGATGCGATTCTGGCGCGACAATTGCCCGATGCCGAGAAACGCAAGCGGGCGGATTTTGTGGTGGATACCTCACACGGCCTTGATCCCGTGCGCGCGCAAATCAAGGACATTCTGGCTGAGGTCGTTAAGATGCCGAAGCGGCGAATCTGATTCGCCTGGTATTCTGCGGTCCTAAAAATCCATGCGCGAAATCGTTCTCGATACCGAAACCACCGGCCTTGATCCGCTGCGCGGCGATCGGCTGGTCGAGATCGGTTGCGTCGAGATCTTCAACCGCATGCCGACCGGGCAAACCTACCACGTCTACATCAATCCCGAGCGGGACATGCCGGCCGAGGCTTTCGCCGTTCACGGCCTCTCGACCGAATTCCTGGCCAGCAAGCCGGTGTTCACCGAAGTTGTCGACGAATTCCTGGCGTTCATCGCCGACACTCCGCTGGTGATCCATAACGCTTCGTTCGACATCAGCTTCATCAATGCCGAACTCGATCGAATCAAGCGGCCGGTGATCGCCAAGGATCGGCTGGTCGACACCCTGCTCCTGGCACGCCGGAAACATCCGGGGGTGTCGAATCGGCTCGACGATCTCTGCTCGCGCTATTCGATCGATAATTCCCGCCGCACCAAGCACGGCGCGTTGCTCGATGCCGAGTTGCTGGCGGAGGTTTATGTCGACCTGATCGGGGCGCGGCAATCGCAGCTCATCCTGGCCTCGGAAGCCGAGATCACCCAGGTCGGCCATGGCGATATGCCGCGGCGGCAGCGCGAGATTCCGCTGGTGCCGCGGGTGACCGACGCGGAGCGCGAGGCACACCGCGCCTTCATCGCGACCCTCGGCGACAAGCCGATCTGGAACGAGTACCTGCCGGCGGCGGCCGAAGCCGCCGCGTAGATTCCTTAAGATCAGCTCGGTTTCACGCCGGGTGCCGGGGCGGCTTGTGTCGCTGCCTGCCGCTCCATGTTCTGGCGGTACAGGCCGACGAAATCGACGGGATCCAGCATCAAGGGCGGGAAGCCGCCATCGCGCACGGCGGTGGCGATGATCTCGCGCGCAAACGGGAACAGCAGCCGCGGGCATTCGATCATCACCAGCGGGTGCAGGTTCTCCTGCGGCACATTCAGGATCCGGAACACGCCGGCATATTGCAGATCGAAGCTGAACATCACCTTGCCGGCACTCTCGGCCTTGCCTTCGACCGACAGCGTCACTTCATATTCGCTCTCGGCGAGATTCCTGGCCGAAACATTGATCTGGATATTGATCGCCGGTTGCTGCTCCTGCGGCCCGAGCGAGGCCGGCGCGTTCGGGTTCTCGAACGAGAGATCCTTGGTGTATTGCGCCAGCACGTTGAGCTGGGGCGGGGCCTGCTCGGGGGGTGCGCCGTTGCCGTTGGTCATGGGAAGCTCTCCTGAGCACTGGCGATCGGAGACGGTCTGACGTCCGAAGCCGCAGTTAAGGTTTTGGAAATGCTGGTGCCGGGCGAGTGGCTATCATAGCCCCACACTGCACCACAAGGCGACAGTCCTTGATTGCCAAACCTTCGCCGATTTGGCGCCGAGATCGTCAATCGCGGCTGAAAGGCGGCACCATTTGCGCCCTAAATGTTTGAAGATGCGTGATTTCCAGGCATCATCGGATTTCCCCTCGCGGCCAAAACGCGCTAGAATGGCCGCGCCAAAACGCGCCATTGGCCGAGCGGAGTTTCGTGCCTACATGCTGCGGACTCAATTGGCGAGGTAATCTCCGCCGTTTCCTGAGCGGAACGCCCGCTGGGGGCGGACCGTTGCCGGTGCAGATCAGAAAGCGAACACGACGTGGATATCTACACCATCATTTTCCTGGCGCTGGCCGTCTTCATTTTCCTGCGCCTGCGGAGTGTCCTCGGACAGCGCACCGGCAGCGAGCGGCCCCCCTATGACCGTGCGGCCCCGAATGTGCTGCAGCGGGACAATAATGTCGTCCCGATGCCGGGCTCGGTGATCGACCAGCCGCCTCCGCTGCCGAGCAAGGACGTGACGCCGCCGTCCGACCGCTGGAAGGGAATTGCGGAACCCGGTACGGCGCTGGCGCAGGGGCTGGACGCCATTGTCGCCCAGGACTCCTCGTTCGATCCACGCCATTTCATCTCGGGTGCGCGAAGCGCCTACGAGATGATCGTGCTGGCCTTTGCCAACGGCGATCGCCGCGCCTTGCGCGACCTGCTGTCGAGTGAGGTCTATGACAGCTTCGATGCCGCGATCAAGGATCGCGAGAAGCACGAGCAGAAGACCGAAACCCGCTTCGTCTCGATAGACAAGGCCGAGATTGTCAGCGCGGAAGCACGCGACCGTGCGGCACAGGTCACGGTCCGCTTTGTGTCGCAGATGATTTCCGTCACCCGCGACAAGGCCGGTACCATCGTCGACGGCAACCCGGAAAAGGTCGCCGATATCACCGATGTCTGGACATTCGCCCGCGATACGGCGTCGCGCGATCCGAACTGGAAACTGGTTGGCACTGGAAGCGCCCACTGATCGGCTTCGCCTTGCGCGTCCCACGGCCGCGTGCTGCGCAATCGCTCTTCTATGCTCGACGGCCGCGCTAGAGGCGCGCCCAAGGTCGCCAGCGAAGGCGACCAGGCATTCGGCCGTCCAGCACACCCGTCACCTCCCCTATCCGAACCTGGAGTTGCCGCTGCAGATCAGCAGCAGCCAGTATGAACCGCTGGCCTGGACCGACATGCCGGGCTGGAGCGATGACGATCACCTTGCGGCCTATAAGGCCTTTCGCGCGAGCTGCCGGCCTATCGCCGCCGAGCACGGGCTGCCTTCGGAATCGAAGGCGCTCGGCACCTCGTTGCGCGATCCCTGCCGCATCGCCAAGGGGCCGGAGCTCACCGACGAAGCCAAGGCGAAAGCCTTCTTCGAGGAGCATTTCCTGCCCTTGCGCATCTCGCGGCTCGGCGAGGGCGAGGGTTTCGTCACCGGCTATTACGAGCCGGTGCTGGATGGGTCGCGGACCCAGACCGACGTCTACAACGTGCCGGTCTACCGCCGGCCGTCGAACCTGTTCGTCCGTGGCGCCAAGCAGAGTTCGAGCGGCCTGCCGAACAAGGGCCAGGTATTCCGCAAGATCGGCCGCCGCAAGCTCGTGCCCTACTATGATCGCGCCGAGATCGAGGACGGTGCGATCACCGGCCGCGGCCTCGAGATCTGCTGGCTCAAGGAGCAGACCGATTTGCTATTCGCGCAGATCCAGGGCTCGGCGCGGGTGCGCTTCGAGGACGGCTCGACATTGCGCATCAACTATGATGCCCACAACGGCTATCCCTACACGCCGGTGGGCCGCATCCTGATCGACCGCGGCATCATCCCGAAAGAGCAGATGTCGATGCAGAAGATCAGGGACTGGATGGCGCAGAACCCTGACGGAGCCAAGGAATTGCGGCGGCAGAACCGCTCCTATGTCTTCTTCCGTGAGGTGCAGCTCTCTGACAAGGACGAGGCAGTCGGCGCGCAGGGCGTGCCGCTGACGCCCGGCCGTTCGATCGCGGTCGACAAGGCGCTGCACGTCTATGGCACGCCGTTCTTCATCGAAGGCGAATTGCCGATCGAGTCAGAGCAATCGAAGACGCCGTTCCGCCGCCTGATGATCGCGCAGGATACCGGCTCGGCGATCGTCGGCCCGGCCCGCGCAGACCTTTATTTCGGTGCCGGAGCCGATGCCGGAAAAGTGTCGGGCCGGCTGCGGCACAATATGCGCTTCGTGATGCTGGTGCCGAGGAGCCTCGATCCCGTCGCCCGCGGGCGCAAAATGCCGGTGCCGGATGAGCGGCCGTCGGAAAAGATCGCAAAGCTGTTTCCGCAAGCTGATCCGCAGAAGGAAAAGAGCGCGGCGAAGCCCGCGGATGCATCCGCGTCGACCAGCGCGGTGCCGATGCCGGAGCCGCGGCCCGCCATCAAGACTGATGAGCCGCGGCGTCATCGGCACTACCGCCATTACCGCACCTACAGATGAAGCGTCCCGTTCCGATTGCAGATCCGGCGCCGCCGCGGCGAAGGCGCGCGCTCAGTGAAGAAGAGCGTGCGCTGTGGGAAAGCGTCGCGAAGCAGGTCAAGCCGCTGCGCAAACGCCAACCCGCTGTGAAGACGCATGCCGGACCCGAAGCGGAGACCAAGGCCGCCGCCAAAACTGCAGCGCCGGCGAAACCGATCCCAGTCAAATCAGCACCGGCGCCGCGTCCGCAGACGCCGCCGCCACTGGCACCAATTGGCCGCCGCGAGCGCGCGCAACTGTCGCGCGGCAAGAAGGAGATCGACGCCCGGCTCGACCTGCACGGCATGACGCAGACGCGCGCGCATCGCGTGCTGCTCACGTTCTTGCAACGCGCGCACAGCGACGGGCTGACTTTCGTGCTCGTCATCACCGGCAAGGGCAAAGCCGGCGGCGGCGATTCCGAGCGTGGCGTGCTGCGCCGCCAGGTGCCGCAATGGCTGAGCCTGCCCGAATTCCGCGCGCTCGTCGTCGGTTTCGAGGAAGCCCATATCGGCCACGGTGGCGAGGGCGCGCTCTACGTGCGCGTGCGGCGCGCGAGGGTCTAGTCGATCCGTCATTGCGAGGAGCGAAGCGACGAAGCAATCCATCTCTCCGCAAGTGGAGAGATGGATTGCTTCGCTTCGCTCGCAATGACGGTTGGTCTTACAAAATGAACCGGCTCAAATCGGCGTTCTTGGCGAGGTCGCCGACATGCTTGCGCACATAATCGGCATCGACCGTGATGGTGTCGCCGTGGCGATCGGGCGCGGTGAAGGAGATTTCGTCCAGCACCCGCTCCATCACCGTCTGCAGCCGCCGCGCGCCGATATTCTCGACGGTGGAGTTGACGGCCACGGCGACGTCGGCGAGCTCGTCGATCGCGGAGTCGGTAATCTCGAGTTTCACGCCTTCGGTCTGCATCAGCGCGACATATTGCTTGATCAGCGACGCCTCAGGCTCGGTCAGGATGCGGCGCATGTCGTCGCGCGTCAGCGCCTGCAATTCGACGCGGATCGGCAGGCGCCCCTGCAGCTCCGGCAGCAGGTCAGAGGGTTTTGCGATATGGAATGCGCCGGAGGCGATGAACAGGATGTGATCGGTCTTCACCGGGCCGTGCTTGGTTGTAACAGTAGTGCCCTCGATCAGCGGCAGCAGGTCGCGCTGCACGCCTTCGCGCGAGACGTCGCCGCCGGCGCGATTTTCGCGCACGCAGATCTTGTCGATCTCGTCGAGGAACACGATGCCGTTGTTCTCGACCGCATTGATCGCTTCCTGCACCAGTTGGTCGGTGTCGAGCAGCTTGTCGGATTCCTCGTTGACGAGGATTTCGTGCGAGCCCGCCACCGTCAGACGCCGGGTCTTGGTGCGGCCACCCATCTTGCCGAAGATGTCGCCGATTGAAATCGCGCCCATTTGCGCGCCCGGCATGCCCGGAATCTCGAACATCGGGAAGCCGCCGGAGGACTGCGTCTCGATCTCGATCTCCTTGTCGTTCAATTCGCCGGCGCGCAATTTCTTGCGGAAGGATTCGCGCGTCGCCGGGCTCGAGCCCGGTCCGACCAGGGCGTCCAGCACGCGCTCCTCGGCGGCAAGTTGCGCCCGCGCATGCACGTCCTTCCGCTTGCGCTCCCGGATCAGCGCAATCGCGACCTCGACGAGATCGCGCACGATCTGCTCGACATCGCGGCCGACATAACCGACCTCGGTGAATTTGGTGGCTTCGACCTTGAGGAACGGCGCGCCGGCAAGCTTTGCCAGTCGTCGCGCTATTTCCGTCTTGCCGACGCCGGTCGGCCCGATCATCAGGATGTTCTTCGGCAGCACTTCCTCGCGCAGGGAACCGGAAAGCTGCAGTCGCCGCCAGCGGTTACGCAAGGCAATGGAGACCGCACGCTTGGCGTCGGTCTGGCCGACGATGAAACGGTCGAGTTCGGAAACGATTTCGCGGGGGGAGAAGTCGGTCATGTCACCTAGCTAGGGGTTCAAGGCTGCGAGAGCAAGCTGAGGTTAGATCGCCGTCGGGCTGGAAATCATGTCGAGTTCGTAATCTGCGGTCATGCGTCACAGACCATCAGGAGCGCCGGGCCGTCGGGCGTGTGGATCATGCGGACTTTCTCAAATCCGGCTTTTTCATAGGCGCGCACGGCGCGAGCATTGTTCGGATCGGGATCGGTGACGATGCGCGGCGCGCCCTGCCCCAACCGCTCGATGACGAAGCGGCGGATTAATGCCGAGCCGTGTCCGCGCCCGATCATGTCGGGCTCGCCGATGAAGAGATCGATGCCGCGCGTGCCTTCGGGATGTGCTCCGAAGCCTTCATTCCAGGCCGTCAGCGCGTAGCACTGCAGGTAAGCGAAATCGTTGCCATCGGCGGAGATGATGAACTGGTCCATTGCCGGCTCATCGAGATCGCCACTCACCAGCGCATATTGCTCGGATGGATCGCCCCACCATTCCCGGACATGCGGTAGCGCCAGCCAGCGCTCGATCAGCGCAAGGTCGGCCGTCGTCATTTCCCGGAAGGTGTAGAGTCCCATGAGATCATGATCCGGTTGGGTTGAATCGGATCATGATCTCATTTCTTTGTCCGAGCATGATCTCCGCGCAAACGCTTCGCGCTTGTCGCGAGGAAAACCGGTTCCCACTTTTCCGGATCATGCTTCAGCCGCCCAGCGTCTCGATCGTCACGTTACGGTTGGTATAGACGCAGATGTCGGCTGCGATATCGAGCGAGCGGCGCACGATCGCCTCGGCATCCTTGTCGCTGTCGATCAAGGCGCGCGCCGCGGCCAATGCGTAATTGCCGCCCGAGCCGATCGCCATGACGCCGGCTTCCGGCTCCAGCACGTCGCCGGTTCCGGTGAGGACGAGCGAGACGTCCTTGTCGGCCACGATCATCATCGCCTCCAGCCGCCGCAGATAGCGGTCGGTCCGCCAGTCCTTGGCCAGCTCCACAGCCGCCCGGGTCAGTTGCCCCGGATATTGCTCGAGCTTGCTTTCCAGCCGCTCGAACAGCGTGAAGGCATCGGCAGTGGCGCCGGCAAAGCCGCCGATCACGTCGCCCTTGCCGATCCTGCGCACTTTCTTGGCATTGGCCTTGATCACGGTCTGGCCGATCGAGACCTGTCCGTCGCCGCCGATCACCACCTTGCCGCCCTTGCGGACGGTGACGATCGTGGTGCCGTGCCAGACGGTCGGCTCGTTTGGGGATGCTTGCATGGGGTACCTCATTGTCCGAGCAGATTTAGGCGGTCGGCCAGTGGCTTACAATCGGGTCATTTGAGGCCGGTTTGGTCACCATGGCCGCAACTTGGCCGTTTTTGGTGTCATCCCGCAGTAGCGAAGGGGTCATCGGCCTGTTAAAAGACGCCCGTTTTTCGGCACGGGAAAGCTCAATTTTCATGCGCACGGCGACGATCAAGCGCAAGACCAAGGAGACCGACATCGAGGTGGCGGTCAACCTCGACGGGTCGGGTGTGTCCCAGGTTTCGACTGGGATCGGCTTCTTTGACCATATGCTCGACCTCCTGGCGCGGCATTCGCGCATCGATATCACGGTCAGGGCAGAGGGCGATCTCCACGTCGATTACCACCACACCACCGAGGATGTCGGGATTGCGCTCGGACAGGCTGTGAAACAGGCGCTCGGCAACATGGCGGGCATCACCCGCTATGCCTCGATCCACATGCCGATGGACGAAACGCTGTCGCGCGTGGTGATCGACATTTCGGGCCGTCCGGTGCTGGTGTTCAAGGTCGCCTTCCCCCGCGACAAGATCGGCGAGTTCGACACCGAGCTGGTGCGCGAATGGTTCAATGCGTTTGCGATGAACGCCGGCGTGACTTTGCACGTCGAGACCCTATATGGCGAGAACAGCCATCATATCGCCGAATCCTGTTTCAAGGGTCTTGCGAGAGCGCTTCGCGCGGCTGTCGCGATCGATCCGCAGGCCGCGGGCGAAGTGCCCTCCACCAAGGGCAAGCTCGGCGGCTGATCTTTCGGGCGTGGCCCGGAAAACTCGGTCCCGGCTTTCCCTCGCGACAAACGCCAAGCGTTTGCGCGGAGATCATGCCAAACCAAAACTTCGCGGCGGAGAGTTTTGATGCCGGTCTACACAGTGCATGCCCCCGTAGGGAACAATGCCGATCTTGCGGCAACCGACAAGTTCACTTTCGTGCGCGACGGCTTTCATTTCTGGGCGGCGGTTGCGAGCGTGATCTGGCTGGCTTGGCACCGGCTGTGGCTGGCGCTGATCGGCTGGGTCGTGCTGATGGCGGCCGTCGATTACGGCCTGGCAAAGCTCGGCATCGGCCGCGGCACGATCCTGGCCGTCGATGTCGTGCTGGCGCTGCTCTTGGGATTCGAGGCGGCAAGCCTGAAGCGCTGGACGTTGTCGCGCGGCAGATGGCGCCAGCTCGACATCGTTGTGGCCGATGACGAGGAATCCGCCGAGCGCCGCTTTTTCGATCGCTGGACCGCAGCGCATCGCGGCGTCGTCAACGACCAATGGTCGGTCGACCGCGGTGGCCCGCCGCCGACGCGGAACAGCCCGGGCCAGCCGTTCTCCAAGCCGCCGCCGCTGCCGCAGGGCGGCATTATCGGGTTGTTTCCAGAGCCGGGAGGATCGCGATGACGGTTGCCATCATCGATTATGGCTCGGGCAACCTGCACTCCGCGGCGAAAGCGTTCGAGCGCGCCGCGCGCAGCATGGAAGATCCGCAGAAGATCATGGTGACGCGCGATCCCGATGCGGTGTTCCGCGCCGACCGCATCGTGCTGCCGGGCGTCGGCGCCTTCGCCGATTGCCGCAAAGGCCTCGATGCGCTCGACGGCATGCTCGAGGCCTTGACGGAAGCTGTGCGGGTCAAGGCGCGGCCGTTCTTCGGCATCTGCGTCGGCATGCAGTTGATGGCGACGCGCGGCAAGGAGCATGTGACGACCGACGGCTTCAACTGGGTCGCCGGCGACGTCGAGAAGATCCAGCCCCGCGAGGAGAACCTGAAGATCCCGCACATGGGCTGGAACACGCTCGAAGTGCTGCGCGAGCATCCCGTGCTGGAGCGCCTGCCCCTTGGGCCGGACGGCCGCCACGCTTACTTCGTGCACTCCTATCACCTTAACGCGGCCAATGAGCAGGACGTGCTGGCGCGCGCCGATTACGGCGGGCCGGTCACAGCCGTCGTTGCAAAAGACACCGCGATCGGCACACAGTTTCACCCCGAGAAGAGCCAGCGCTTCGGGCTGGCGCTGATCTCGAATTTCCTGAAGTGGAAGCCGTGATCCTCTTTCCTGCCATAGACCTCAAGAACGGACAGTGCGTGCGCCTGGAGCAGGGCGACATGGCGCGCGCCACCGTGTTCAATCTCGATCCGGCGGCGCAGGCGCGTGCCTTCGCCGAGCAGGGATTCGAATATCTGCATGTCGTCGATCTCGACGGCGCCTTCGCCGGCAAGCCGATGAATGCGCGGGCCGTCGAGGCGATGCTGAAGGCGGTGACGATGCCGGTGCAGCTTGGCGGCGGCATCCGCGATCTCCGGACCGTGGAAGCCTGGCTCGATAAGGGCGTGGCGCGCGTCATCATCGGCACCGCGGCGGTACGTGACCCCGAGCTCGTCAGGGGCGCCGCGAAGAAGTATCCCGGCCGCGTCGCCGTCGGCCTCGACGCGCGCGACGGCAAGGTCGCGGTTCAGGGCTGGGCGGAGACCTCTGAGGTGACGGCGCTCGAGATCGCCCGGCGTTTCGAGGATGCCGGCGTTGCCGCGATCATCTTCACCGACATCGCCCGCGACGGTCTTTTGAAGGGCCTCAACCTCGAGGCCACGATCGCCCTTGCCGAGAGCATCTCGATCCCCGTGATCGCGTCCGGCGGCTTTGCTTCGATCGATGATGTGAAGGGATTGCTGGAGCCACGCGCCAAGAAACTCGCCGGCGCCATTGTTGGCCGCGCGCTCTATGACGGCCGACTCGATCCCGACGCCGCGCTAAAACTGATCCGCAGCGCCAGCGCCGCGGCTTAGGAGACGACATGTTCAAAGTCCGCGTCATTCCCTGCCTCGACGTCAAGGACGGCCGTGTGGTCAAGGGCGTCAATTTCGTCGATCTGCGCGACGCCGGCGACCCCGTGGAGGCGGCGATCGCCTATGATGCCGCCGGCGCCGACGAGCTCTGCTTCCTCGACATCACCGCGACCCATGAAAATCGCGGCACCATGCTGGACGTGGTACGGCGGACCGCCGAGGCCTGCTTCATGCCGCTCACCGTCGGCGGCGGCGTCCGCACCATCGACGACATCCGCACGCTGCTGCGCTCCGGTGCGGACAAGGTGTCGATCAATTCCGCGGCGGTCAGCCGTCGCGAATTCGTGAAAGAGGGTGCCGAAAAGTTCGGCGAGCAGTGCATCGTGGTCGCGATCGACGCCAAGCGGGTCAATCGTGCCGGCGGTTCCGACCGCTGGGAAATCTTCACCCATGGCGGGCGCAAGCCCACCGGCATCGAGGCGATCGAATATGCCCAGGAGGTGGTCTCGCTCGGCGCCGGCGAGATCCTGCTGACGTCGATGGATCGGGACGGCACAAGGCAGGGCTTCGACCTTGAGCTGACGCAGGCGATCGCTGACAGTGTCCCCGTACCTGTCATCGCGTCCGGCGGGGTCGGCAACCTCGACCATCTCGTCGACGGGATCAGGAAGGGTCACGCCACCGCGGTCCTGGCCGCGTCGATATTCCATTTCGGCGAATTTACCATTCGCCAAGCCAAGGAGCACATGGTGCGTGCAGGGCTGCCCATGCGTCTCGATCCCTAGGACTCGCCGTCACAAAAGTGCTAAGTCCCCTCCGGGGGAAATTGCCGGCGTCCGGCCGGTCTGGGTGCTTGAGTATGTCGCGTTTCACGGTCCACGATCTGGCCGCCATCATCGATGCCCGCGCAGCGTCGGGGGGAGAGGCGTCCTATACCAAGAAGCTGCTCGACAAGGGCGCAGAGCATTGTGCCAAGAAGCTCGGCGAGGAAGCGGTCGAGACCGTGATCGCCGCGATCGAGAACGATCGCAATCATCTCATCGCCGAAAGTGCCGATCTGGTGTTTCACCTGCTGGTGCTGCTGAAGGCCCGCGGCGTGAAGCTCGAGGACGTCGAGGCGGCGCTGGCGCAGCGCACATCCATGTCCGGCTTGGAAGAGAAAGCGGCGCGCAAGCGTGACTAAAGCGTTTTCGAGCGAAGTGGACACCGGTTCGCGTGAAGAAAACGCGTCAAAAGAAGAATCTAGGGCATGATCCGGAAAAGTGGGCACCGGTTTTCCGAAAAGATCATGCCCAAGCAATAGTTCAGTTAGGGCACGGCCATGGATATTCAGGCACCCGACCAGCAATATAATCCGTACCGGATCTTCTCGCGCGAGCAATGGGCGAAATTGCGCGACGATACGCCGATGACGCTGGAGCCAGGCGAATTCGAGCGGCTGCGCTCGATGCATGATCGGCTCGACATCCACGAGGTCGAGGACATCTATCTGCCGCTGTCGCGGCTGCTGTCGATCTATGTCGACTCCACGCAGCGGCTCTATTACGCGCAGCGCCAATTCCTCGGCATCCAGGACCGCAAGATGCCCTATATCATCGGCGTCGCGGGATCGGTCGCGGTCGGCAAGTCCACCACGGCTCGCGTGCTGCAGGCGCTGCTCGCGCGCTGGTCGCCGCGACCCAAGGTCGATCTCGTCACCACAGACGGCTTCCTCTATCCCAACGCCGTGCTCGAGCGTCTGGGATTGATGCAGAAGAAGGGCTTTCCGGAAAGCTACGACCAGCAATTGCTGCTCTCGTTCGTGAGCGACATCAAGGCCGGACGGCGGCCGGTGCGCGCGCCGGTTTATTCGCACCTGACCTACGACATCGTTCCGAACCAATTCATCGAGATCGATCGTCCCGACATCCTGATCGTCGAAGGTGTCAATGTGCTGCAGACGAGCCGCTTGCCGCGCGACGGCAAGGCGGTGCCGGTGGTTTCCGACTTCTTCGATTTCTCTGTCTATATCGATGCCGATGAGCCGGTGTTGCGCGAGTGGTACGTCAAGCGTTTCCTTGCCCTGCGCGACACCGCGTTCCACGACCCGCGCTCCTATTTCCACCGCTATGCCGTGCTGTCGGACGAAGAGGCCACCGCCACCGCGATCGCGATCTGGGAACGCACCAACCGCGCTAATCTCGAGGACAACATCCTGCCGACCCGTCCGCGCGCGACGCTGATCCTGAAGAAGGGTGCCGACCACGTGGTGGAGACGGTCGCGCTGCGGCGGTTATAATTCGCTGTCGCCCGGCATCGTCATTGCGAGCGAAGCGAAGCAATCCATGCCTCCGCATGTGTGGTGCGATGGATTGCTTCGCTTCGCTCGCAATGACGGCGGGAGCAGCGGTGGCTATGCCGCCAGATGCCGTGATGCGGCCAATCCCGCGAGCGCCTCCTCCAGCTTCTCGCGATCGAGCGGCTTGATCAGAAAGCCGTCCATGCCGGCTTCGAAGCAGGCGGAGCGATCCTCAGCCAGCGTATTGGCTGTCAGCGCGAGGATTGGCGTTGCTCGGCCGGACTGGCCGGCTTCGAGTTGCCGGATGCGTTTGGTGGTCTCGATGCCGTTGAGCTGCGGCATCTGCACGTCCATCAGCACGAGGTCGTATGGCGCCCCTGTGGATTTCGCCGATGACCAGGATTGAAGCGCGTCTTCGCCATTGGTGGTCATCACCACCTGGTGGCCGAGACGCGTCAGCAGCGAGCGCATCAGGAGCGCGTTGATCTCATTGTCCTCGGCAACCAGGATCGATAGCTTCTTATCGGACAGTGAGGCCTGCGTAGAACTGTCCCCTATCGGCTCCACAACGGGCTCCGCGACGACGCTCGGCGACGCGACCTCGGGCGTGGCAGTCAGACGAGCGGCGAGCGAGACGGCGCGCAGCGGCTTGACCAGATAGCCGGTGAACGGCGCGTCGGCGGACCGTCGCAGCTCCTGCCGGGTCGCCGGCGTGAACATCACGATCCGCTGCGTCGCATGCAGCCGCGCCACTTCACTGATGCGGCTGATCTCGGCCGCTCCCAGCGCATGGTCGATCAGCACGGCGTGCCATGAACGCTCGGGCAGCAAGGCCTCCGCCACCGTGGTATCTGACACCATGCAGGTCTGTGCGCCCCAGCGCTGCAAGCGGCGCGATATCAGCGAGGCTTCGATGCCTTGCGGGGCGACCAGCATGATCGATCGTCCCGCAAGGTCGGGCGGGCTGAACACGGGCGCGGTGTTGCCGTCGGAAGCGGCGAGTGGGATCGAGACTTCGAAGGTCGAGCCCGCGCCCGGCGTGCTTGCAAGCACGATGCAGCCGCCCATGCGCTTGATGATGCGGTCGCTGATGCTGAGGCCCAGTCCCGTGCCGCCATAGCTGCGCGCGATGCCTTCATCGGCCTGCTCGAACTCGCGGAAGATGCGTTGCTGCGCTTCCGGTGCAATGCCGATGCCGGTGTCGCGCACCAGGAAGCTGATCTCATTCGGCCGGATGCCGGGCTCGACGACGAGGGCGACGCCGCCGGTCGCGGTGAACTTGATCGCGTTGCCGGCGAGGTTGAGCAGCACCTGGCGCAGCCGGGCCGCGTCTCCGATCACCTCCATCGGCAACCGCTCATCGATATAGGCGGCGATCTCGATTCCTTTGGCTTCCGCCCTTGGCGCCAGCAGTTCGGTGATGTCCTCGATCAGTTTCGAAAGCGCGAACGGGCCCTCTTCGAGATCGATCTTGCCGGCTTCGATCTTGGAATAGTCCAGCAGTTCTTCGATCAGCGACAGCAGCGCGTCGCCGGAGGTCTTCACCGCCTTGGCGTAGGTCATCTGCTCCGGCGTCAGCGGCGTATCCATCAACAGGCCACTCATGCCGATGATGCCGTTCAGCGGGGTGCGGATCTCGTGGCTCGCCATTGCGAGGAAGCGCGACTTGGCGCGGTTGGCCGCATCGGCCTGATCGCGCGCGTCAGCGAGCGCGCGCTCGCTTTCGGTGCGGTCGGTCACGTCACGCCCGACGCTTTGCATCTCCGCAGGCCGTCCTGCATCGGTGCGGACGAGGCCCTCGCGCCAGGCGATCCAGCGCGGCCCGGAGCGGTGCGCGATCTTCTGGTCGTAGACGCGGGTGCCGCTTGGCTCCAGCGCAGTGTTGCCCTGTTCCAGTACCTCGAAGGCGAAATGGCTGCCGATCAGTTCACCGCGCGTTTTTCCTGCGAGGTCGCAATAGGCGTCGTTGACGAAGGTGATCATGCCATCGGCGTCGCGCAGCACGATCAGGTCGCTTTGCGATTCGAACAGGCTGCGGGCACGTTGCTCCGCTTCCTGCAGTTCCCAATTGCGGTCGGCGAGCGCCTCGTTGTGCTCGGCGATCATGCGCAGCTTGCCGCGCATCAGCCGCAGCCGGACACTCAGCACGACCAGCGCCACGCATGTGAGCGCGAACAGCAAGCTGACACCCACAGCGATGGAACGTGGGTCACGGTCGGAAACCGCGCCAATGAGCAATGCATAGCCACCGGTGAAGACCGCGGCGAACACGAGGAAGGCGCGGAGGGTGAAGACGATCCAGGCGTGACGCCGCCCGAACCGAAGCAGGCGGAGCTTCAGCCGATAGGTCCACGTCATCGCCGATCCCCTGATCACCTGCTTTGGAGGCTGGCAGCTTGGGCCACCTCGCATGTTGGGTCGACGATGCGTCGGCGACCTTGCAAAGTGCTTGAGACGGCGTCGCGTTCCGGCCCGCGATGCGAACAGGGTTGATAATGCGTTAACGATCGTTGCTACAGCGAAGCGGCCTGCAGTCGGCGGTGCCCACCATGCGCGCCGACGATCAGCGCCGCGGCATCTCGCACCGAGAAGCTCTTTGAATGAACGAAGATCCGGTAATCGGCCGGGCCGTCCTGCGAAAGATAGATCACGGGATCGGTTGCCGTAGGATTGGCCGAGATCGCGACCAGTTGTGGGACGCCGCTGCTCTCGCAGGCGCCGGGCTCGCTATCATCGACATCATCGATGACGGTGAAATCGGCGGCTTCCGCGCTATCGGAGATCTGGACCCGCACGGTGGCGGTAGCCGGATCGTCCGTGAAGCTGACATGGAGCTGGGCGAGCCAGGGGAGCGATGCGATCTGGATGGTGGCACCGCCGGCCTCGATGCAGGGGTGCGAGCCCGGCAGCAATTCACCGCGGGCAACAAGCGCGAACGCGGCCAGCGGCACGACCGAGGCCAGAATCTTCAAACGCAACATGACACCACTCACTCAACCGCAGCCGGCTGGAATTGCGCGGACTTATGGTTGGCGGAGTGTAAAGAGAACTGGTTACCGTCGCGTTGACGCGAAACTGCTGGACGCGCTCTACGCCGCGCGCCTGATATCGTCGGCCAGCGCGCGGTAGGACAGCGCTTCCGCGAGGTGCAATCGGCCGATCTTCTCCGTGCCATCGAGATCGGCGAGCGTGCGCGCGACGCGCAGCACGCGGTGATAGCCGCGCGCGGTGAGGCGCATGGTCTCGGCTGCATCACGCAACAGTTTTTGGCCCTGCGCGTCCGGCTGGGCGATGGTCTCAAGCAGCGATGACGGTGCCTCGGCGTTGGTGCGGACGTTGGGCATGCCGGCGGCGGCATAGCGCGCAAGCTGGATGTCGCGCGCGGCAGCAACCCGCGCCGCCACTTCCGCCGATCCTTCAGAAGGCGGCGGCAGGATCAGGTCGGCGGCAGTCACCGCCGGCACCTCGATCCGCAGATCGATGCGGTCCATCAGCGGACCAGAGATGCGCATCTGGTAATCGGCGGTGCAGCGGTCGATGGGCCCGCGCTTGCAGGCATAGCCGGGCTCATAGGCATGACCGCAGCGGCACGGATTCATTGCCGCCACCAGCATGAAGCGCGCCGGATAGGTGACGCGATGGTTGGCGCGCGAAACCGAAACCTCGCCGGTCTCCAGCGGCTGCCGCAGCGAATCCAGTACGCGCGGATCGAATTCCGGCAGTTCGTCGAGGAACAGTACGCCCTGATGCGCGAGCGAAATCTCGCCGGGCTTGGCGCGCATGCCGCCGCCGGTGAGCGCCGCCATGCTGGCGGAATGATGCGGGCTGCGGAACGGCCGCCGCGCGGTCAAGGCGCCGTCGCGGATCTCGCCGGCCACCGAGGCGATCATCGAGACTTCCAGCAGCTCGGACGGCGACAGCGGCGGCAGGATCGAGGGCAGCCGCGCTGCCAGCATCGATTTGCCGGCGCCGGGCGAGCCCATCATCAGGAGGTGATGCCCGCCCGCCGCCGCGATCTCGAGCGCCCGCTTGGCGCTTTCCTGGCCCTTGATGTCGCGGAGGTCGAGCAGCGTCTCCTTCTGCTCATGCACCTTCGGCTGTGGGCGCGACAGTACCTGCGTGCCCTTGAAGTGATTGGCGATCTGGATCAGCGAGTGTGCGGCGATGATCTGGATGTCCGGGCTCGCCCACGCCGCCTCCGAGCCGCAGGCCGCCGGGCAGATCAGCCCCTCGTCGCGCGAATTGGCGCCGATCGCCGCCGGCAATACGCCCGCGACCGCCGCGATCGAGCCGTCCAACCCGAGCTCGCCCAGCACCGTAAAGCCGTTGAGCGCATCCGGCGGGATGGCCCCGATCGCCGCCATCAGCCCGAGCGCGATCGGCAGGTCGTAATGGCTGCCTTCCTTGGGCAGGTCGGCGGGCGCCAGATTGACGATGATCCGCCGCGCCGGCAAAGCGAGGCCTGAGGCGATCAGTGCCGAGCGAACCCGCTCCCGCGCTTCGGAAACCGCCTTGTCCGGCAGGCCCACGATCGCAAAAGCCGGCAATCCCGGCGCGACCTGCACCTGCACGTCGACCGCGCGAGCCTCGATCCCCTCGAAAGCGACGGTGGAAACGCGTTGAACCATGCTGCCCCCTTGCCACAATCGAGGGTAGCCGAAGGCAGCGCCAAGCGCAAGAACATTACGGGAACGCGGGCTCCGGGACCTGCCGCGCGGCCGTCCCAGAGCCCGGGCAGGCTTACAGCGTCATCTGCATCGGTTCGGGATAATAATGGAAGCCGTCGCCGACCTTGGCGACATGGCCGTAACCGGGCCAGGCGAAGTGATAGGACATCACCGGGGTCTTGTTGGCCGCCAGCATCTCCAGCAGTCTCACCCGCGAAGCCGCCGCCTGTTTCGGGTCGGTATCGTAGGAGAATTCCATCCGCGGCCGCTCCAGCAGCAGCACCGCGTGGTGCGAGAGATCGCCGAGGAAGGCGAAGGATTTGCCGGCCGAGCTCACCATGAAGATGTGGTGGCCGACAGTGTGGCCGGGCGCTGCGATCGCCTGCACGCCGGGCAGGAATTCCTGGCCGTCCTTGAAGAACACCAGGCGGTCGCGGACCGGCACGAGATTCTTGCGCGCGTGAATGACAAAGTCCTTCAGCGGGCTGCCCATCTTGCCTTCGTCGGTCCAGTAGTCGAAGTCGCTCTGCGCGATATAGACCTGCGCGTTCGGGAACAGCGGCTTGTCGTTGGCATCGACGATGCCGCCGATGTGGTCGATATGCGCATGCGAGCAGACGACGGCGTCGATGTCCTCAGGCTTGATGCCAGCCTCCGCCATGCTCTTCTGCTGGCGGCCGGTGGTCGGACCGAACGCTTTCGACGTGCCCATGCCGGTGTCGAACAGGATCAGCTTGTCGCCGGTGTTCACGATCGGCGAATTCTGCTCCAGCACGACATTGTCGGGCGACAGGAAATTGTCCGACAGCATCTTCTTCACTTCTTCCTTCGGCACGCCGGTAAACGTGCCGGAGGGATCGCCGAGCGGCAGCGGGCCGTCGGAGACGACGGTGACTTCGGCATCGCCGAGAATGAAGCGGTGCCAATAAGGCGTTTGCGTGCCGAGTTTCGGCGCGCGTGCCAGCGCGCTGCCGCCGAGCAGCGTGCTTGCACCAAGGCCGGCGCCGAGCGCGAGCAGTGACCTTCGCGAGACATTGATCGTCATGCTTTTCCTCCACATTTTTGTCGAGTTATCTTTGGCAAGTCGCCGCGTTGCCGCCCGCGAACAGGTCCTGCCCCGCGACCTGAAGGCGAGCGGGGGCATGCTGCGCCCGCTGCCGCAAGCTGACAAGAGGTCTCAGAGAGGAAGGAAGACGAACGGGCCTTACGATTTCGTGCGCTTTGATTCGATCACGTCCCAGATCCTGGCGGCCACGTCCGGACCGCCGAGCCGCGAGATAGCGCGGATGCCGGTTGGCGAGGTGACGTTGATCTCGGTGAGATAGCCGTCGATCACGTCGATGCCGACGAACAACAGGCCACGCTCGCGCAAGGCCGGGCCGAGCGTCGTGCAGATCTTGCGCTCGCAGTCGGAGAGTTCGGTCGACTGCGCCGCGCCGCCGCGCACCATGTTGGAGCGCAAATCGTCCGCCGCCGGCACGCGATTGACGGCGCCGGCGAATTCGCCGTCGACCAGGATGATGCGCTTGTCGCCATGCTTGACCTCGGGAAGGAAGCGCTGGATCACCCAGGGCTCCTTGAACGTCACCGAAAACATGTCGAACAGCGAGCCGAAATTCATGTCCTGGGGCATCACGCGGAACACCGCGGCGCCGCCATGGCCGTGCAACGGTTTCATGACGACGGCGCCATGCTCGTCGCGGAACGCATTGATCTCGTCGAGGTCGCGCGAGATCAATGTCGGCGGCATGAGCTGCGGAAAGTTCATCACGAACAGCTTTTCCGGCGCATCGCGGACGCTGGCAGGATTGTTGACGACCAGGGTCTTCGGGTGAAGGCGCTCGAGCAAATGCGTCGAGGTGATGTAGGCGAGATCGAACGGCGGATCCTGCCGCAGCAGGATCACGTCGAAATTGGTCAGCGGCTCGCGCCTCGGCTCGCCGAGCGTGAAGTGATCGCCGATCTCGTCGCGCACGGAAAGGACCTGCACCGGCGCCACCAGCGCGTCGCCGCGCAGCGAGAGCTTGTCAGGCGTGTAGTAGGAAATGCCGTGGCCGCGCTTCTGCGCTTCGAGCAGCAGCGCGAACGTCGAATCGCCGCGGATGTTGATGCGCTCAATGGGATCCATCTGGACGGCGACGTTCAATTTCATGGGCTTTGGGTCCGGTCTCTCGAGGAAGTCATGCGCTGGCGTCGAACGCCGCTAACAGATGGCGCGGCAGATGCTTGGGCGCAATCAGCATGGCGTCGAAACGCATGTCGAATTCCGCATGTTCGGGATGCGCCATCAGCCAGGCCTGGGCCGCAGCAATGATGCGCTGTTGCTGGCGCGGCGTGACGGCATAGGCGGCCTCATCAAAGCTGGCGCGGGCCTTGACCTCGACGAAGGCGAGCAGGTTGCGCTTGCGCACCACCAGGTCGATCTCGCCATAGGGCGTGCGGAAGCGCTTGGCGAGAATGCGATAGCCCTTGGCCATCAAATAGGCCGCGGCGCGGCTTTCCGCCGATAGCCCGGTGCGGAACGCAGCGACCCGTTCGGGCGAGGCGAGCTTTGTGTCCGCCTCCTGCGGCGGGCTGCCGTCACTCTTGGCCATCGTCGCCCCGCAGTTCCTTTGCGAGTTCGAGGGCGCGGGCATAGACCTCGCGGCGCGGCCGGCCGGAAAGCTCGACTGCATGCGCAACCGCATCCTTGACGCTGTCGCGCGGGAGTGACGCGCGCAGCAGTTCGTCGAGCTGATCCTGCCCCATCACCTGCGCGTCCGCCGGCGGCGGACCGATCACCAGCACAAATTCGCCGCGCGTCTCCAGCGCGTCCCTGGCCGCCGCCAGTTCGGCGATCGGGGCGCGCCTGATCTCTTCGTGCAGTTTTGTCAGCTCGCGGCAGATCGCGGCGTCGCGCCCGCCCATGATCGCGGCGAGGTCGGCAAGCGTCTCCTGCACGCGGCTGCCGGATTCGAACAGCACCAGCGTTGAGTCGATCCTGGCGAGCTCAGAGAGCCGCGTGCGCCGGGCCTGTTCCTTCGCAGGCAAGAAGCCCTCGAAGAAAAAGCGGTCGGTCGGCAGCGCCGCGACCGAGAGCGCCGTCAGTACCGATGATGCCCCGGGCACCGCGACAACGTGGTGCCCGGCGGCGCAGGCCTCGCGCACCAGCTTGAAGCCAGGGTCGGAGATCAGCGGCGTGCCGGCATCGGAGACCAGCGCGATCGCGGCGCCCTCGGCCAGCCGCTGCAGGATTTTTGGCCGGGCCTGGGCCGCATTGTGCTCATGGTAGGGGGTCAGCTCGGCTGCAATCGTGTAACGCTCGGTCAAACGGCGGGTGATGCGGGTGTCCTCGCAGGCGATCAGGTCCGCGCCGGCGAGTGTCTCCAGCGCGCGAAGGGTGATGTCGGCGAGATTTCCGATTGGTGTTGCAACCAGATGGAGGCCGGGAACCGGCTTTGGCGCGTTCAGCACATGACCGCCGATGGAAAATGTCCTGTTGGGGACGTCCGTCCCGGCGTCAGCGCCGTATCTTGAGCTGGCTTTTGCGCGCATAGTGCCAATCTAGAGCATCATCCGGAAAAGTGGACACCGGTTTTCCGAAAGATCGTGCTCGAACGAAGAGTGCGAGAGCGCCGGCGCCATAACGCGCTTGCGTCTTGCGGAGGGGGAGCGGCTGTGCTGCGCCTTGGTGAGGGGGTCGCGGTCCACAGCGGGCAATTCACCATGGGGATAATCCCTTTGTTTTGGTTAACTATTCGCCGACAATATGCCTGATTCCATCCTCCATTGGTTCGGCAGTTGGAATCCCGGCCCGAACACGGCCGGTCAAGAGAAGAGACGAGATGGTGGGCCCGCATAGCCGCAAACCAAAATCCCCGGGTCTGCAAGGTTCCGCCGCGACCCGCCGGACAGCACTCGGCCTGATGCTGGGTGCTCCCCTGCTGGCCGCCTGCTCGGGGGTGCAGCAGACCCTTAGCCAGTTTACCAGTCCGTCCGGCTCGCCGCAGCCGGAAGCAGCCCCCGCCGGACCGCAGCAGCAGCCGCAGGCGATCGGCAACGGGCAGGTCAAAGTAGGGTTGATCTTGCCGCTGTCGGCGGCCGGCAATGCCGGCCTTGCCGGGCAGTCGATGAAGAACGCCGCCGAACTGGCGCTGGCGGAATTCCAGAACCCGAACATCCAGCTCCTGATCAAGGACGATGGCGGCAGTCCGCAGGGCGCCTCCCAGGGCGCGCAGCAGGCGATCGGCGAAGGCGCCGAAATCATTTTGGGCCCGCTGTTTGCGCAGTCGGTGCCGGCCGTCGCCCAGGTGGCGCGCGGGCGCGGTATCTCAGTAATCGCGTTCTCGACGGATTCGAGCGTGGCGGGACGCGGCGTTTATCTCCTGAGCTTCCTGCCGGAGTCCGACATCAACCGGATCGTCGAATATTCCGCGAGCATTGGAAAGCGCTCCTTCGCCGCGCTGGTTCCCGACAATGCCTATGGCAATGTGGTCGAGGCCGCGTTCAAGCAGGTGGCCGGCCGCAAGGGCCGCGTCGTCGCGTTCGAAAAATACGGCGCCGATCGCGCCACGCCGGCACGCACGGTGGCGCAGTCGCTCGCCCAGGCCGATGCGCTGTTGCTCGCCGATGACGGTGATTCGGTGGTAGCGACGGCAGACGCGCTGACCGCAGCCGGCGCCAATCTGCGCAACATCCAGCTTCTGGGCACCGGCCTGTGGGACAATCCGCGGGTGTTCGCGAATCAGGCGCTGCAGGGCGGTCTGTTTGCCGCGCCGGATCCGTCCGGCTTCCGCGCCTTCGCGGGACGTTACCGCAGCAAATACGGCTCCGAGCCCGTGCGCACCGCAACGCTCGCCTATGATGGCGTTGCGCTGGTGGCCGCGCTGGCGCGGACGCAAGGTGCTCAGCGCTTCCAGCAGGAAACGCTGACCAATCCTTCCGGCTTCGCCGGTATCGACGGCCTGTTCCGCTTCCGCGCTGACGGCACCAACGAACGCGGCCTTGCGGTGATGAAGGTTGCGACCAGCGGCGCCCAGGCGGTCGCGGGCTCACCGAAGAGTTTTGGGGCGTGATGAAGCGGCTGTAGCCCGGTGAAGCGCAGCGCAACCCGGGATTCTGTCGCGTGCGGATGGAGAGGCCCCGGATTGCGCTTCGCTCCAGCCGGGCTACGAATTGTGCGTCGACTACGCGGCCAAATCCGCCACCACGGCATCCAGCACCGGGAAACCTGACTTGGTCACGCGTAGCCGTCCGTCGGTGTCGACGATGATGGCGCCCTCTTCGCGCAGCACCGCGATGCGGCGCGGGTCGAGTGCACGGCCTGAGAGCGACGCATAGCGCGTGGGGTCGATGCCTTCGGCGAGACGAAGCCCCATCAGCAGGAATTCGTCGGCGCGCTCCTCGCTGTTGAGCACCTCGTCGGTGATGACGCCGCTGCCATTGGTTTCGACGCGCATCACCCAGGCTTCCGGCCGCTTCTCGGTCGCGGTGGCGTGACGGCGGCCGTTGATGTCGAGGCGGCCATGTGCGCCCGGGCCGATGCCGGCATATTCGTCGCCACGCCAATAGACGAGATTGTGCCGGCACTCCGCGCCGAGGCGGGCGTGATTGGAGATCTCGTAGGCCGGCAGGCCTGCTTGCGTACAGACCTCTTGCGTCACGTCGTAAAGCGCGCGCGCGACCGCCTCGTCCGGCGTCTGCAATTTGCCTGCGGCATGCAGACCAAAGAACGGCGTGCCTTCCTCGATCGTGAGCTGATAGAGCGACAGATGCTCGGCGGCTTCCGCGATCGCATGCTTCAGTTCGTCGGCCCACATCGCGGGAGTTTGATCGGGCCGGGCGTAGATCAGGTCGAAGGAATAGCGATCGAAAGATTGACGGGCGACGGCGACCGCATCGAGCGCTTCGCGCGCAGTGTGTAATCGCCCCAGCGCCTTCAGCGAGGCATCATCGAGCGCCTGCACGCCGAGCGATACGCGGTTGACGCCGGCGGCGCGATAGCCGCGAAACCGTGTGGCTTCGACGCTCGTCGGATTGGCTTCCAGTGTCACTTCGACATCGGGAGCGACGCGCCAATACTTGCCGATCGCATCCAGGATCGCGCCGACCGTCTGCGGCTGCATCAATGACGGCGTACCGCCGCCGAGGAAGATCGAGGACACTTCGCGGCCGGGGACGCGCGCCGCGGTGGTCTCGATCTCGCGCGCAAAGGCACGGGCAAAGCGCGCCTCATCGATCTGCGTATGCCTGACGTGGCTGTTGAAATCACAATACGGGCATTTCGACAGGCAGAACGGCCAGTGCACGTAGACGCCGAAGGCTGCCTGGTCCCGGTCAGTCAAGGCATATCTCCGCCAATTTGACGAAGGCACGGGCCCGGTGCGACAGGCCGAGTCCGAGCGGCGGCAGCCCGTGCTTCTCGACGCTCGTCATCTCGCCGAAGGTGCGGGTATGGCCATCCGGCAGGAACATGGGATCATAGCCGAAACCCGCGGTGCCGCGCGGCGGCCACACCAAAGTTCCGTCGGCACGCGCCTCGACCTCTTCGAGGTGCCCATCCGGCCAGGCGACGCAGAGCGCGGAGACGAAATGAGCGCTCCGGCGGTCAGGCGCCGTGGCGCTACGTTCCTGCAAGAGGCGCTCGATCCGCGTCATCGCGGCGATGAAATCCTTGTTTTCGCCGGCCCAGCGCGCCGAATAGATGCCAGGGGCGCCGTCCAGCGCGTCGACCACCAGCCCGGAATCATCGGCAAATGCCGGGAGATCGGCGGCCTTGGCTGCCGCAATCGCCTTGATCGCGGCATTGGCGCGAAAACTGTCGCCGGTCTCCTCGGGCTCGCCAAGACCGAGATCGCCTGCCGAGATCGCCTCCACGCCATGCGGCGCCAGCAATTCGCGCATCTCGGCAAGCTTGCCGGGATTGTGGGTCGCGATCACGAGCTTTCCAGTGATTCGGCGGTGCATGGCCTATTGACTACGCCACTGCCATTTTCTGCAAGTCGACCAGCCGCGCCACGCCCTTGCGCGCCAGCGCCATCAGCGCCAGGAACTCGTCCTGCGAGAACGGCGTCTTTTCCGCGGTGCCCTGTACCTCGATGATGCGGCCGTCGCCGGTCATGACGAAATTGGCGTCGGTCTCGGCTTCAGAATCCTCGGCGTAGTCGAGGTCGAGCACCGGCGTGCCATTATAGATGCCGCAGGAGATGGCCGCGACGTTGTCGCGCAACACGTTGGTTTTCAGCATGTTGCGGGTCTTCATCCAGTTGATGCAGTCGGCAAGCGCGACCCAGGCGCCGGTGATCGAGGCGGTGCGCGTGCCGCCATCGGCCTGCAGCACGTCGCAATCGACCGTGATCTGGCGCTCGCCCAGCGCTTCCAGGTCGATGGTGGCGCGGAGCGAACGGCCGATGAGGCGCTGGATCTCGATGGTGCGCCCGCCCTGCTTGCCGGCGGAGGCCTCGCGCCGGGTACGTTCCAGCGTGGCGCGGGGCAGCATGCCGTATTCGGCGGTGACCCAGCCGCGGCCCTGGCCCTTCAGCCATGGCGGCAGGCGGTCTTCCAGGGTCGCAGTGACCAGCACATGGGTGTCGCCGAATTTCACCATGCAGGAACCCTCGGCATATTTGACCACGCCGCGTTCCAATGAGACGGGGCGCAGTTCGTCGGGTGCACGGCGGCTTGGCCGCATGGGAATCCTCCGGGAATTCGAGCGATATGGCTGGCGGTGCTTGTAGGAGCGGGCAGCCGCAGCGGCAAGCTTTTTGGCCGGCTTCCGGGCGGGTAATGCACGCTTGTCACCGGGCGTGTGGATGGTCAAATTAGAGGCAGTTGTGAGGGAGTTATTGTGGCTCAACACGAACCGGTTGGTTTGATCGCGCCGCACGCCGGGCTTGCCCAGCTCAACGAGCGTTCGCGCGACATTTTCCGTCAAATCGTCGAAAGTTATCTGGCGACCGGCGAGCCGGTCGGCTCGCGTAACATCTCGCGCCTGATCGCGCTGCCGCTGTCGCCGGCCTCGGTGCGCAATGTGATGTCCGATCTCGAACAGCTCGGACTGATCTACGCGCCGCATACCTCCGCCGGCCGACTGCCGACCGAATTGGGCCTGCGCTTTTTCGTCGATGCGCTGATGCAGGTCGGCCATCTCACGGAGGCGGAACGGCAATCGATCCAGAGCCAATTGGCTACTGTCGGCCGCGCGCAGTCGGTCGAGGCAGCGCTCGATGAGGCCTTGATCCGGCTATCCGGCCTCACCCGCGCCGCCGCCGTGGTGCTGACGCCCAAATCCAATGCGCGGCTGAAGCATATCGAGTTCGTGCGGCTGGAGCCGGAACGTGCGCTGGTGGTGCTGGTCGGCGAAGACGGGCAGGTCGAGAACCGGGTGCTGAGCTTGCCGCCGGGTGTTCCATCCTCGGCACTGATCGAGGCCACCAACTTCCTCAATGCACGCATCCTCGGCCGTACGCTCGCCGAAGCGCGGCTCGAACTCGAGACCGCGCTGGGACAAAGTCGCGCCGAGCTCGATCAATTGACGCAGAAGGTGATCTCTGCAGGGCTTGCGAGCTGGTCGGGCGGCGACAATGAAGACCGGCAGCTCATCGTGCGCGGGCACGCCAATCTCCTGGAGGATTTGCATGCGCTCGAGGATCTCGAGCGCATCAAGTCGCTGTTCGATGATCTCGAGACCAAGCGCGGCGTGATCGACCTTCTGGGGCGTGCGGAAAGCGCCGATGGCGTGCGGATCTTCATCGGGTCGGAGAACAAATTGTTCTCGCTCTCGGGGTCCTCGACCATCGTTGCGCCCTATAGCGACGGCGCTGGCCGTATCGTGGGCGTGCTCGGCGTGATCGGGCCAACCCGGCTGAATTATGCGCGGGTGATCCCGACCGTGGACTATGCCGCGCGCCTCGTCAGCAGGATCCTCGGCGGCTAGAGCATTTCCGGTTCTGACGGAATCAGAACCGGAGCTCTAGATTCTTGTTTTGACGCGTTTTCTTCACGCGAACCGGTGTCCACCCTCGGATCAGGTCCGAGGGCATGCTTCGCTCGAAAACGCTCTAACCCCGAAACGGGGCCGGTTGCGCTTGATTTTCATGGCCCAAAGCACGATATCCGGGCCAGCCAATCCCTTAACTGTTGATCAGACGTGATTTTTCGAAAAGGCAAGCCATGACCGATCCGAACCGGCCAAACGACAACGCCGAGAACCCGGCGCAGACCGGCGAGCCCGTGGTCTCGAAGCCCTACGTCATGCCCGACGATCCCGAACAGGGATCGGCGGAAGCCTTGACCAAGGAGCTCAATGAAGCGCGCGATCGGACGTTGCGCACGCTGGCCGAGATGGAAAATCTGCGCAAGCGCACCAGCCGCGAGATCGCGGATGCGCGCGCTTATGGCATCACCGGCTTTGCCCGCGACATCCTCGATATCGCCGACAATCTGCAGCGTGCCCTCGACGCCGTCCCGGCGGAGGCCAAGGCGGCCGCCGACCCCGGGCTGAAGGCCCTGATCGAGGGTGTCGAATTGACCGAGCGTTCGCTGCACGCCACGCTGGAGAAGAACGGCGTCAAGAAGTTCGATCCCACCGGCGAGAAGTTCGATCCGAACTTTCAGCAGGCGATGTACGAGGTTCCCGATCCCTCCGTGCCCTCGGGCACAGTGGTGCAGGTGGTCCAGGCCGGCTACACGATCGGCGATCGCGTGCTGCGTCCGGCGCTGGTCGGTGTCTCCAAGGGCGGCGCAAAAACCGCGCCGGCTTCCGCCGCACAGCAGAACTGAATCTGCTCAACGCATCGGCTGACGGAATGCTGTTAATGCCGGCCTCGACAAAGGCCGGCAGAGATAGATGTTATCGCGGCTGAATTCCGTCGCGCACGCTGCGGAAGCGCGGGAATGCGGCCGACCATTGATCGCGCGGCGAGGAGCCGATGATGCGCAGCGAGGTCTGCGCACCGAACCGCAGCCATTGTACGATGGTCACCGGCGTATTGTCCTTGCCGCTCACCGCATCGATCCGTGTCTCGTAGCCGGGCTGGCCATCGATGCGGATCGGCTCCGACATCGTGATCCGTCCGTCGCGCACGCCGGGAATCGTGGTCGCGATCTGCTGGGCAAAACGGCCGCGATCATCGGGAGAGGCGGCGGTCGAGCCGATGATGCCGATGATCATGAAGGGCGCCACCTCGAACCCGCTCTTCTCGTCGCCATCGGCGACGATCAGCGCGGCGCCGGGTGCCAGCGTGCGGACGTTCTTGAAGTTCGCCAGTTCGGTCATCTTGAACGGCATCAGCCCGAGCTGCTCGTCGACTGGAACCTGATCCCGGATCGCGGCGGTCGAAAACATCTGGCGGACGGCATCGTCGGTATAGATCCTGGCGGCATTCTCCGGGACCTGCATGGCGATGTAGCCGGAGAAGGTCGGGCCGGGCAGGATCATCGAATAGCGCCGCACGGTGCCGGCGCCATCCTTGGCATTCTCGACCGTGTAATAGGCAAGGCCGGCAGCGGTCTCGATGCTCTCCGGCTTGATCCCGCCGGTGCCGCCCGGGTTCGCCTTGAAGGCGTTGGCGACCTCGCCATAGGCCTCCGCCGGCAGGTCGGTGACCAGCACCTTGACGCCCTGGTCCTCGGTCTCGAAGCCGGTGAAGGTTTTCGCGCGATTGAGCCCCACCAGCGGCTTCATCCCGACCCGGGCGCCCGGCGGAAAGACCACGTCCGCGGCAAAGGCGGGAAATGCGGCGGCAACGAACAGGGTGACCGCGGCGAGGAGGCGAATGGGGTTCATGTCAAGGATCTACCGGGTTTGGCATTGAAGCCGTTCAATGGGCGGCCGGTGCGGGCCGCAAGCTGTCGGGCCTCGTTCAGTTGGCCCGCTTTTAGCGGTTTTGATGGCCCGACGACAGGGGCGGGCGGCTCCATGCAGCCTGATGGCACAGGGTGCAATGTCGCAGCTTTCTTGCGCATTCGTTAATGTGGGCCCCAAGACCAAGCCTGGGACCAAAACAGGACCAGACAGGTCCCGGGCCGGACTGACACAATCTTTCAAACGTCAGTCTTTTCAGACCTCAAGGTTGCGTCCAGTCCTTGCAGGCCTTACCCCCCCTCCTATATGAGGCTCATCGTCGCAATATCGCGAGCATTTGAACGTGTGGGGGTTCGGTTCGGTGCGCCGTCAGGGCCCAGCCAACCTGCCTTAGAAAGAAGGAAATCAGAATCATGGGAAAGGTCATAGGGATCGACCTCGGCACCACGAATTCGTGCGTTGCCGTAATGGATGGCAAGAACGCGAAGGTCATCGAGAATTCCGAGGGCATGCGGACGACGCCGTCGATCGTCGCCCTCACCGATGATGGCGAGCGCCTCGTCGGTCAGCCGGCCAAGCGCCAGGCGGTGACCAATCCTGAACGGACATTCTTTGCGGTGAAGCGCCTCATCGGCCGCCGCTACGACGACCCGATGGTCGAGAAGGACAAGAAGCTTGTCCCCTACAAGATCGTCAAGGCATCGAACGGCGACGCCTGGGTCGAGGCCGACGGCAAGACCTATTCGCCCTCCCAGGTCTCCGCCTTCATCCTGCAGAAGATGAAGGAGACCGCGGAAGCGCATCTCGGCCAGAAGGTCGATCAGGCCGTCATCACGGTTCCCGCCTACTTCAACGACGCGCAACGCCAGGCCACCAAGGACGCCGGCAAGATTGCGGGCCTTGAAGTGCTGCGCATCATCAACGAGCCGACCGCGGCCGCGCTTGCTTACGGTCTCGACAAGACCAAGTCCGGCACCATCGCGGTGTACGACCTCGGCGGCGGCACCTTCGATATCTCGATCCTGGAAATCGGCGACGGCGTGTTCGAGGTGAAGTCGACCAACGGCGACACCTTCCTCGGCGGCGAAGATTTCGACATGCGGCTCGTCAGCTATCTCGCCGACGAATTCCAGAAGGAGCAGGGCATCAACCTGCGCAATGACAAGCTTGCCTTGCAGCGCCTGAAGGAAGCCGCTGAGAAGGCCAAGATCGAATTGTCGTCGACGACGCAGACCGAGATCAACCTGCCCTTCATCACGGCCGACCAGACCGGGCCGAAGCATCTGACGATGAAGCTGACCCGCGCCAAGTTCGAGGCACTGGTTGACGAACTCATCCAGAAGACCATTGAGCCCTGCCGCAAGGCGCTGAAGGATGCCGGCCTCACCGCCGCCGAAGTCGGCGAGGTGGTGCTGGTCGGCGGCATGACCCGCATGCCGAAGGTTCAGGAAGTGGTGAAGCAGTTGTTCGGCAAGGAGCCGCACAAGGGCGTCAACCCGGATGAGGTCGTCGCCATCGGTGCTGCGATCCAGGCCGGCGTGCTGCAGGGCGACGTCAAGGACGTCCTGCTGCTCGACGTGACCCCGCTGTCGCTCGGCATCGAGACGCTGGGCGGCGTGTTCACCCGCATCATCGACCGCAACACCACGATCCCGACCAAGAAGAGCCAGGTGTTCTCGACCGCTGAGGATAACCAGAACGCGGTCACCATCCGCGTCTTCCAGGGCGAGCGTGAAATGGCGGCCGACAACAAGATGCTCGGCCAGTTCGACCTGATGGGCATTCCGCCGGCCCCGCGCGGCATGCCGCAGATCGAGGTGACCTTCGACATCGACGCCAACGGCATCGTCAACGTCTCGGCCAAGGACAAGGCGACCGGCAAGGAGCAGCAGATCCGGATCCAGGCATCCGGCGGCCTCTCCGAAACCGACATCGAGAAGATGGTCAAGGACGCCGAGGCCAACGCGGCCGAGGACAAGAAGCGGCGTGAGGCCGTCGACGCCAAGAATCATGCGGACGCGCTGGTGCATTCCACCGAGAAGGCGCTGGCCGAGCATGGCTCGAAGGTCGCCGAGACCGAGCGCCGCGCCATCGAGGACGCCGTCAGCGACCTGAAGGAAGCCTTGAAGGGCAATGATGCCGAAGCGATCAAGGCCAAGACCAACGCGCTGGCGCAGGCTTCGATGAAGCTCGGCGAAGCCATGTACAAACAGCAGGCCGAAAGCGATGCCGCCAAGGACGCTGCGAAGGATGATGTCGTCGACGCGGAGTTCACCGAGGTCGACGACGACAAGAACAAGAAGTCTGCTTAAGACGCGGGCGTAGGATGATGACCCCCATGCCAAGAGCGCGCCGAGCGTCTCCATGGATGGGGGTCATTTTTCGTTAAGCCGGACACTGCATCTTGCCGAACGCATGGTCCGGCATGAGGATGAATTCGGGCGGGTTTGACTGATGTCTACCAAGCGCTGCTATTACGAGACCCTCGAGGTCGAGCGGAACGCGGACGAAACCAAGCTGAAATCGGCTTTCCGTAAGCTCGCGATGAAATGGCATCCGGACCGCAATCCCGGCGATGCCACGAGCGAGGTCAGGTTCAAGGAAATCAACGAAGCCTACGAGGTCCTGAAGGACAACGATAAGCGCGCCGCTTATGACCGCTACGGCCATGCCGCGTTCGAGCAGGGCATGGGCGGTGGCGGTCCAGGCTTCGGCGCTGGTTTTGCCTCTTCTTTCTCCGATATTTTCGAAGACCTGTTCGGCATGGCCGGGCAGCGGCGTAGCGGTGGCCGCGAGCGCGGCGCCGATCTTCGCTACAACATGGAGATCACGCTCGAGGAGGCGTATCTCGGCAAGACCGCGCAGATCGAAATTCCTGTCTCCGTCACCTGCGAATCCTGCTCCGGCACCGGCGCCAAGGCCGGCACCAAGCCGAAGACCTGCTCGATGTGCGGCGGCGCCGGCCGCATCCGCCAGGCCCAGGGCTTCTTCACGCTGGAGCGCACCTGCCCCGGCTGCCAGGGCCGCGGCCAGATGATCGAAGACGCCTGTCCGTCTTGCTCCGGCTCCGGTCGGGTCACACGCGAGCGCACGCTGTCGGTCAATATTCCCCAGGGCGTCGAGGATGGCACCCGCATTCGCCTCGCGGGCGAGGGCGAAGCCGGCGTCCGCGGCGGCCCGTCCGGCGACCTCTACATCTTCCTGTCGCTGACCCAGCACGCGTTCTTCCAGCGCGATGGCGCCGACCTGCACTGCCGCGTGCCGATCTCGATGGTCACCGCGGCCCTGGGTGGCGAGTTCGATGTGCCGACCATCGACAAGGGCAAGACCAAGGTGAAGGTACCGGCCGGAACGCAATCCGGCCGCCGATTCCGCATTGCATCAAAGGGCATGCCGGTGCTGCGCTCGCGCCAGACCGGCGACATGTATGTCCAGGTCGTGGTCGAAACGCCCCAGAATCTGACCAAGAAGCAGCAGGAATTGCTGACGGAGTTCGAAAAGCTCTCCTCCGGCGCGACGCAACCGGAAGCGGTAGGTTTCTTCTCCAAGGTCAAGGACTTCTTCGGCACTCGGACGGGTACCTAGCGTGGTCGCGGAAGCGATGGGCGTAACAGTGCCGAAATCCAAATTGGTGCATAGCGTTATCGCCGAACTGCGTTGCGGTTCGGCGGAACAGATGCGCGGGCGATCTGCTTGACCATAACGGCTTCGACCTATACCTCTTTATGACTGTTTTCTGACAGCCGCTCGCGCGGTCCCGCCTGGTAGCGACATGCCCCTGCAATCGTCCGTGCGTCCGTTGAAGAAGCCCCGTCTCGACGACGAGGTCCGCTTCCTCCGGTCATGGATCGAAAAACCGCTGCATGTTGGCGCGGTGATGCCGTCAGGCCGGTTGCTCGCGCGCACGATGGCGCAATATGTCGATGTCAGATCGGAAGGTCCCGTCGTCGAACTTGGTCCCGGGACCGGTGCGATCACCAACGCGCTGATCGAACATGGCGTCGATCAGAAGCGGCTCGTGCTGGTCGAATACAATCCCGGCTTCTGCGCGCTGCTGCGCGAGCGCTATCCGCAGGCCAAGGTGGTGCAGGGCGACGCCTACAGGCTTCGGGAATCGCTCTGGGACGCTTTACCCGCGCCGGCCGCAGCGATGGTCTCCGGCCTGCCGCTGGTCACCAAACCGATGATCACGCGCCTGAGATTGATCCGCGACGCCTTCGCGGCCCTGGCGCCGGGCGCTCCCTTCGTCCAATTCACCTATTCGGTCGTCCCGCCGATCCCGAAATCGCTGCCGGGCGTGTCCACAGAAGCTTCCGAGCGGATCTGGATGAACCTTCCGCCCGCCCGGGTCTGGGTGTATCGCAAAGGGCGGTGACACCCGCGCGTCGCGCGGCGGGTCTGCCGAACGCGATTCAAAAATAATGTCTGCGCTGAAAATACTTGTGATCCCGGGGTCGCTGCGATCAGGCTCGCTCAACGCGAAGCTCGCGGCCGTTGCAGCGCATGAATTCGCGCAGGCGGGCGCCGAGGTCAGCCGCATCTCTTTGGCCGATTTTCCGCTGCCGATCTACGACGGTGACCTGCAGGCAAAATCCGGCGTGCCGAAGAACGCGATCAATCTCAAGCGCATGATCGGCGCGCATCATGGCGTCCTGATCGTGACGCCGGAATATAATTCCTCGGTGCCGCCGCTGGTCAAGAACACCATCGATTGGGTGAGCCGCGTGCAGGATGCCCATGAGACCCGCGGCCAGGTGTTTCGCGATCGTGTCTTCGCCATCGCTGCCGCCTCCGGTGGCCGGCTCGGCGGCAGCCGCGCATTGGCGGCGCTCCGCCTCATCCTGTCGGCCTGCCAGGCCCCCGTGATCCCGAACCAGCTCGCGCTGTCATTTGCCGAACATGCCTATGACGATATGGATCGCTTAAGGCATCCCGCCGATATCGAGGCGATGCAGGCCATGGTGCGGCAATTGATCGACCTTTCTCAACGCATGATGTGAGGTGACATGCAGCCAGCCGATATCGCGCCGAAGGACCGATTGATCGTGGCCCTCGATTTGCCCAGCGTCATCGTAGCGGAAGCGATGATCGACAAACTCGGCGACAGCGTGAATTTCTACAAGATCGGCTATCAGCTCGCTTATGCCGGCGGCCTGCCGCTGGCGCGCGCGCTCGCAAGCGCCGGCAAGAAGGTCTTCGTCGATCTCAAGCTGCATGACATCGGCAACACGGTGGCGCGCGGCGTCGAGAGCATCGCGACGCTTGGCGCGACCTTCCTCACCGTGCACGCCTATCCGCAGACCATGAAGGCCGCCGTCGAAGCACGCGCGGGATCGAACCTCAGGATTCTCGCGGTCACGGTGCTGACGTCCTATGACGACAATGATCTCCACGCCGCCGGCTATCGCTTCAACGTTGCCGATCTCGTCGAGGCGCGCGCGCAGCAGGCGCAGGTGCTCGGCGTCGATGGGCTCGTGAGTTCGCCGGAGGAGGCGGCCTCGCTGCGCAAGATCGTCGGGCACCAGATGAAGCTGGTGACACCAGGCATCCGCCCGACCGGTTCCGCGAGCGGCGATCAGAAGCGCATCATGACGCCGTCACGTGCAATCGCCGCCGGCGCTGACTATCTGGTGGTCGGACGGCCGATCCTGGAAGGCGCCGACCCCAAAGCCGCCGCAGAAGCCGTCCAGGCTGAGATCGCGCAGGCGCTCGGATAGTAACAAAGGAGAAAAAGGGATGGCCAAGGGATATTGGATCGGACGCGTCGACGTTCACAACGAGGAAGGCTACAAGCCATACATCGCGGCCAACGCGGCCATCTTTCAGAAATTCGGTGGCAAGTTTGTCGTGCGCGGCGGCAAGTTCACCGCAGTCGAAGGCCAGAGCCGTTCCCGCAACGTCGTGATCGAGTTTCCCGACTACGAAACGGCGCTGACTTGCTATCGCTCGCCAGAATACCAGGCCAACATCAAGGTCCGCCAGCCGCATTCGATCGCCGATCTCATCATCATCGAAGGCTACGACGCGCCCCAGTCCTGAGCCGGCCTTCTTCGCAAGAAGGTGACGAGCCACGCGTTGTCCGAATAACAGTCGACAGGAAATGATCCCTGCGCTGGATAGCTGATAGGCTTCGGCCAGATGATTGCGACGCCGTCCACCATATCCACGAGCTTCATACGGTCCGTCGCAGCGATCGCGACCGCAGTCGGCTTTGCCGGCTCCGCGCGCGCGGAGAACATCGAGCTTGGAATGCCCGTCGGCTGCGAGATTGGCCGGACCTGCTACATACAGAACTATGTTGACGACGATCCGTCGCAATCGAGCCGCGATTATAAATGCGGCACGCTCACCTACGACGCACATAACGGGACGGACTTCCGCATACCCTCGCTCGCGGCGCAAAGATCCGGCGTGGACGTGCTCGCTTCCGCAAGCGGCCGCGTTCTTCGCATGCGCGACGGCGTGCCCGACGCCACCGGCAAGCCAGCTCGCGAGGCCGTGCGCGATGTCGAGTGCGGCAACGGCGTCCTTATCGAACATCCCGGTGGCTGGGAAACCCAATACTGCCATATGGCCAATGGCAGCCTGGCGGTGAAGCCCGGCGACGACGTCGCCCGCGGGCAGCGGCTCGGCCGTATCGGTCTGTCGGGTCTGACCGAATATCCTCATCTGCATTTCACTGTGAGGTACAAAGGAGCCGTCGTCGATCCCTTCGCTTATGGTGCCGTTCCCGGCTCATGCGGCAGCGGTGAATCGCTCTGGCAGCCCGCGCTCCGCGCCAGGCTTGCGTATCAGGAACGAGCGGTGCTGAACGCCGGCTTCATGAATGGTCCGCCGACCATGGAACTCATCGAGGAAGCAAGTGCGGAGGGGCAATCCGTATCCGCCGATTCCCCCGCGCTTGTTGTCTTCGTTCGTGCCATCGGGCTGAAAGCGGGAGACACCCAGGGGCTGGTGATCAAGGACCCGCAGGGACAAGTTCTGGCCGAAAATCGAGCCGCGCCGCTTCAGAGCAACAAGGCGCAGTACATGTTGTTTGCGGGAAAGAAGCGCCCGCCGAACGGCTGGGGCCGCGGCACCTACAAGGCAACCTATACTGTCGAACGCGACGGCCAGGTCGTCTTGGAAAAGCAGTTGGAACTAGGGCTGTAGCCACGCGGGACGGCGGCCTCGGCGATCCCGCCGGCGGGCCAGATCGGACTATCGTTCTGCCCGCCTCGTTTCCAGCTTTTGCTTGCCTATGGGAACGTCTCGCAAGAGACTCGGTTGCCGGAATGGCCTGCGCCCGCTATAGGGCGTGGTGAGGGATAAGCCATGGCCGATATGCGCTTGATCGTTGCGGGGGCCGGCGGCCGGATGGGCCGTGCCTTGACGCGCGCCATCTCGGAGACCCCGGGCGCGGTTCTGACCGGTGCGCTGGAAGCGCCCGGCTCCGACCTTCTCGGGGAGGACGCCGGCGTGCTCGCGGGCCTGCCGGCCAACGGCGTCAAATTATCGGCTGATCTTTGGTCGCTCTCGGCCAATGCCGACGGCATCCTGGATTTCACCGTGCCGGCGGCAACGATCGCCAATGTCGCGATCGCGGTCCAGCGTGGACTCGTCCATGTCATCGGCACCACCGGGCTGTCAGCGTCCGACGACGCGGTGATCCGAAGCGTCACCAACCGCGCCGTGGTGGTGAAATCAGGCAATATGAGCCTCGGCGTCAACATCCTGGCGGCCGTCGTCAAGCAGGTCGCGAAATCGCTCGACAACGCCTTCGACATCGAGATCGTCGAGATGCACCACAAGGCCAAGGTTGACGCGCCCTCCGGCACCGCTCTCCTGCTCGGCGAAGCCGCCGCCGCCGGCCGCGGTGTTGCGCTCGAGAAGCACTCGGTGCGCGGCCGCGACGGCCACACCGGGGCGCGCCGCACCGGCGATATCGGCTTTGCGTCGCTCCGCGGCGGCACGGTGCCCGGCGACCACAGCGTGATCTTCGCCGGACCGCATGAGCGCATCACGCTGTCGCACCTTGCCGAGGACCGCATGATCTTTGCGCATGGCGCGATCAAGGCGGCGCTATGGGCACATGGCAAGGAGCCCGGGCTATACTCCATGATGGATGTGCTGGGGCTGTCCGACGTCTAACGCATGATCCGGAAAAGCGGGACCGGTTTTCCGATATGATAATGCTCAAACAAGAACGGAATTTGGAATGAGCGATCGTCTTCTCGTGCTGGTGCGCCATGGCCAGAGTGAATGGAATCTGAAGAATCTCTTCACCGGTTGGAAGGACCCCGGTCTTACCGAGCAGGGCATCGCTGAAGCAAAAGAGGCCGGGCGCAAGTTGAAGGCGCAGGGACTGTCGTTCGATATCGCCTTTACTTCGGTGTTGAAGCGCGCGCAGCATACGCTGGATCTGGCACTCGCCGAAATCGGCCAGACCGGATTGAAGACGCTCAAGGACGTCGCGCTCAATGAACGCGATTACGGCGATCTCTCCGGTCTCAACAAGGACGACGCCCGCAAGAAGTGGGGCGAAGAGCAGGTCCTGATCTGGCGCCGCTCCTACGACGTGTCGCCGCCCGGCGGCGAAAGCCTGAAGGATACGCTGGCGCGCGCGCTGCCCTATTACGTGCAGGAAATCCTGCCCTGCGTGCTGCGCGGCGAGCGCACGCTGGTCGCCGCCCACGGCAATTCGCTACGCGCGCTGATCATGGTGCTGGAGAAACTGTCGCCCGAGCAGATCGTGAAGCGCGAGCTGGCGACCGGCGCACCAATCATCTACCGCCTCAACGCCGACTCCACCGTCGCCTCCAAACTCGACCTGGCGGCGTGAGCGGCAGCGTCGAGATATCCGTTCTCGACGCGCCCGTACCGGACGCAGCCCTCGAGCAACTCGCATCGGTCCTCGTCGATTGTGTCGACGGGCGGCGCCAGTGTCAGCTTCATGGCGCCGTTCTCGCAAGCCGACGGGCTTGCGTACTTTCGTAAGGTCGCGGACGCGGTCGCGTCAGGCGAGACTATCCTGCTTGCAGCAAAGCTCGATGGCAAGATCGTCGGCACGGTCCAGTTGGGTCTCGACACGCCGCCCAACCAGCCGCACCGCGCCGACCTGAAAAAGATGTTGGTACACCGTTCCGTCCGTGGGCGCGGCATCGGCGCAGCTCTAATGGCGCAGATCGAAGTCGAAGCCATCAGGCGCGGCCGCTGGCTGCTCGTGCTCGACACCGTGCCGGGCGAGAACGGCTATCGCCTCTACAAGCGCGCCGGCTGGACCGAGAGCGGGATCATCCCGAACTACGCGCTGTTTCCTGACGGCGCGCTCTGCGACACGGCGGTGTTCTGGAAGCGGTTGGATCGCTGATCGTGCGATGGGTTTCGCTGCGCTCTGCCTATCCTGCGAGCTACTCCACTACTGCAATCCCAACTGCCCGGCTTCCCAGCCGAGCATCGCCTGCTTGCGGGTGATGCCCCAATGATAGCCGGTCAGCGCGCCGCTTTTGCCGAGCGCGCGATGGCAGGGCACCACGAACGACACGGGGTTGCGGCCGACTGCGGCGCCGACGGCGCGCGAGGCCTTCGGGCTGTTGATCTTGCAGGCGATGTCGGAATACGACACTGCGCGCCCCATCGGGATCCTCAGCAACGTCTCCCACACCCGCACCTCGAAATCGGTGCCGATCAGGACCACGCGCAGCGGCTGGTCTGGCCGCCAGAGTTTCGTGTCGAAGACACGCTGTGCAATCGGAGCGGTGCCTTCGGCGTCCTCCACATAGGTCGCGTTCGGCCAGCGCCGGCGCAGGTCGGCAAATGCGGTTGCTTCGTCGCCGGGATCGGCGAAGGCGAGACCGGCCAGACCGCGGCTGGTGGCGATCACGATCGCGGTTCCGAATGGCGAGGGGTGGAAGCCGTAGTGCAGCGTCATGCCGGCGCCGCCAATCTTCCATTCGCCCGGCGACATCGCTTCATGGGTGACGAAGAGATCGTGCAACCGGCCGGGGCCTGACAGTCCTGAATCGAGCGCGGCATCGAGCACACTCGCGGAATCGCGGAGCAGGTTCTTGGCATGATCGAGGGTGAGCGCCTGCATGAACGCCTTTGGCGTGAGCCCGGCCCAGCGGCGGAACAGGTGATGCAACTCGTCCGGCGTCACACCGGCGGCGTCCGCCACCGCCTCGATGGTCGGCTGCGCGCGCCAACGCTCGGAGATGAAGGCGATCGCGCGCCGTACCGAATCGTAGTCGCGCTGCGCGGCACTCTGGAGGCCCGACTTGGCCAAACGCTGATCGTGGATGGCGAGTGTCATCATGGGTGCTGATTTAGGGCGCATGCGGCGGTTCAGCCACCCGTTTTCCGACAACCCTCAATGGATTGGATTGTAGATCGGCCCGCGCTTGGCGGCGTTCAGCGCGGCAATTAAGGCTTTGGCAAAACTAGCTTTTTCGTCTGGACCCAGGAAGCTGCCGATGTCGACCCGGCGTCCCCTGGAAACCAGATAGAGCCGCTCGATGCCGAACTCGGCGTCGACCTGCTGCTCGAACTGCACCCAGAGCGGATTGAGCACCCATTCCGCGATATGCCCGTGATGGTTGACCCGGCGCACCCGCAATTCCGATGGCGTCACTGTGATTTCCTCGCAGGCCTGGGCGGTGCGGAAATTGACGCGGAAGGCCCAGTAGATGACGAGCACGTCGAGGCCGAAGAAGCCGAACACCGGCCAGGCGCCCATCCACCAGAATACGGCGCCGGCCGCAAAACTGACCGCGCTGACGATGCTCATCAGCACGATGAAGCCGGTACGATTGAGCGAGCGGTGCGGCGTCAGCAGCGCCGAGAACAGCTCTGGTTCAAGCGTGGGGTCAAAGTCGTTGCTAGCAGTCATGACGCACCAGTATATGGCCGATCATGGCCAAAATCATCCGCGCTCAACGCGCCAGGAAACCCACCGTTCGATCGTCGCCGAAAAAATCGGCAAAGAAGCCGGTGGCGAGGCCACCCGCTCGCGCGGCAAAGAAATCCCTTAAAGCCCAGAAGCCCTGGACTCCGGCCGAAGTGCGCGAAGCGTTCGAACGGTTCCGCAAGGCCAACCCGGAGCCGAAGGGGGAGCTTGAGCATCTCAATCCGTATACGCTGCTGGTTGCCGTCGTGCTGTCGGCGCAGGCGACCGATGCCGGCGTCAACAAGGCGACGCGGGCGCTGTTTGCCGTCGCCGACACGCCGCAGAAAATGCTCGCGCTCGGTGGGGAGAAGCTGCGCGACTATATCAGGACCATCGGTCTCTATCGCACCAAGGCCAAGAACGTCATCGCGCTATCCGAGAAGCTGATCTCGGATTTTGGTGGCCAGGTGCCGCGCACCCGCGCCGAGATCGAGTCGCTGCCCGGCGCTGGCCGCAAGACCGCCAATGTTGTGCTCAACATGGCCTATGGCGAACATACGTTGGCGGTCGATACCCACGTGTTCCGCGTCGCCAACCGCACCGGGCTTGCGCCGGGCAAGACGCCGCTCGAAGTCGAGCTCGGACTGGAGAAAGTGATTCCCGCCGAGTTCATGCTGCATGCACATCACTGGCTTATCCTGCACGGCCGCTACACCTGTCTCGCGCGGAAACCGCGCTGCGAGGTATGCCTGATCAACGATCTTTGCCGGTGGCCGGAAAAGACGGTCTGAGCGATGATGGCCGCCCTCGGCCGGTCGCTGTCTCGGTAGTTGCGTGAGAAGGATGACCTGGGGAATGTACCTTGAGTGAGCAAAACCAAATCACCCCGGCACCCCTGAACAGGATTGCGCCGTCACCGGCTCCGGCGCCTACGGCTCCGCCGCCGAAGCCATCCGCCGCGCCGTCGAGCACGTTGGCGCGGCTGGCCATTCCCGTATTTGCCGTGCTTGCCGCCTTCGCCTTCATTGCGCTCGCCACGTTGCGCTGGGACGAATGGGTCGGCGCAGCCACGATCCAGACCACCAACGACGCCTATGTCCGCGCCGAGCTGACGCGCTTGAGCAGCCGCGTCTCCGGCGAGGTGTTGACGGTGGCGGTGAAGGATTTCCAGCACGTCAAGGCTGGAGACCTCCTGGTGCAGATCGATCCCGCCGATTACGAGGCCCAGGTTGCGCAGGCCGAAGCCGGCGTCGCCGCCGCGCAGGCCGCGCTCGACAATCTGAACAATCAGGTCGAACTGCAATACGCGACGATCGCGCAGGCCGAGGCCGCGCAAGTCTCCGCGGCGGCGCTGGAGGTCGAGGCGCGCCAGGAGCAGGAGCGCCAGCAATCGCTGTCGCAAACCGACGCAGGCACGCGGCAGAGGCTCGAACAGGCGACCGCCGCCTATGCAAAGGCGCAGGCCGATGTGCGCGCGAGCCGCGCCGTGGTTGCCGCGCAGCGCCATCAGCTCGAGGTGTTGCAGGGCACCAAGAAGCAGCGCGCCGCCGATCTCGATGCTGCCAAGGCGCAGCTCGCCGCTGCGAAGCTCAAGCTCGGCTACACCAAAATCGTGGCGCCGTTCGACGGCGTCGTCGGGGAGCGGCAGGTGCAGCCGGGCGACTACGTCAATATCGGCACCAACCTGATCAATGTCGTGCCGCTGCCAAATGTCTATGTGATCGCCAACTACAAGGAAACCCAGCTCACACGGGTGCGGCCGGGCCAACCCGTCGAGATCACTGTCGACAGTTTCCCGCGTGAGAGATTGCGCGGTCGCGTCGAGCGCATTGCGCCGGCCAGCGGTTCGCAATTCGCGCTATTGCCGCCGGATAACGCCACCGGCAATTTCACCAAGGTCGTGCAGCGCATCCCGGTCCGTATCCGGTTCGACGAAAATCAGCCGCTGCTCTCGCGCCTGTTGCCTGGCATGTCGGTGATCACCAGCATCAACACTGCCGATGCGGGGACGAATGGCGGCAAATGACGACGCCGGCCGTGGACCGGTCTCGCAGGGCGGCATCGCGCGGCAGCCGCTGTTTGCGGTGGCCGCGGTGCTGCTCGGCGCGTTCCTCGCCAATGTCGACAGCCGGCTGACCACGGTTGGCCTGCCGGACCTGCGCGGCGCATTCTCGCTCGGTTTCGACGAGGGCGCCTGGATTTCGACCGCAGGAATCGGCTCGCAAATCTTCATCGCGCCGGCGGTCGCCTGGCTCGCCACCGTGTTCGGCTTGCGCCGCGTGTTGGGCATCCCGAGCCTCGCCTATGCCGGGGTGTCGCTGGTCATCCCATTCGTCGACCATTACCCGACGCTGATCGGGCTCAGCATCGTGCATGGCCTGTTGCTCGGCACCTTCGTGCCGGCGACGCTGATGATCGTGTTCCGGAATCTACCGATCCGCTGGTGGATTCCGGCGATATCGATCTACGCGATCCGGGTTGGCTTCGCACTGGATACCTCGACCTCGCTGGTCGGCTTCTATGTCGATCATCTCGGCTGGCAGTGGGTGTACTGGCAGGGCGTCGTCATCGCGCCGCTGATGGCCTTGATGGTCTATCTCGGCACGCCCAGCGAACCCGTCAACAAGGATCTGCTTCGCGATGCGGATTGGGGTGGCATGCTCCTGCTCGGCAGCTCGGTGTCGATGATCTATGCCGGTCTCGATCAGGGCAATCGGCTCGACTGGCTCGAATCTGGCACGGTGATGGCACTGTTGCTTGGCGGCGCGGCGCTGTTCGTCGTCTTCGTGATCAATGAGACAATGGTGCGGCAGCCTTGGGCGCATGTGAACGTGCTGTTCTCGCGCAACGTCGGGCTCTCGCTGGTCGTCATCCTGCTCTACACCCTCACCAGTCTGTCCAATTCATCGCTGGTGCCGAACTTCCTCGGCACGATCGCGCTGATGCGGCCGGAGCAGAGCGGCGTTTTGCTCTTGACCTACGGTGCGCTGCCGATGTTCGTGCTGGTGCCGATCTCGATCTATCTGCTCAGGCATTTCGATCCGCGCACGGTGGTTGTTCTGGGATTTTCGGCCTTCGCGGCCGCCAATCTCTGGGGCACGCAATTGACCCACGATTGGGCGCGGGGGGATTTTGCCGGCATCGTTCTCCTGCAATCGATCGGGCAGTCGCTGACGCTATTGCCGATCATCATCATGGCGCTGGCCAATTCCGACCCGAGCCGCGCCACGGCGTTCGCCGCCTATATCCAGATCATGCGGCTTGGCGGCGCCGAGATCGGCGTGGCGCTGATGGGCACCTGGCTGCGCGTCCGCGAGCAGATCCACTCCAACTATATCGGGCAACACGTCGCCAATGGCGATGTCAATGTCGTGCGCATGCTCAAGCAGCTCGCCGACGAATTCGCGGCACACGGCGTCGGCCTCGCCCAGGCGCGGGCGGTGGGGACGCTGGCGGCGCTGGTGCAGCGCGAGGCCAACGTGCTCGCTTATATCGACGGTTTCTGGCTGTGCTTCTGGCTGGCGATGACTGCGCTGTTCTTCGTCGCCCTGATTACCCGCGCGCCGCCGGGTCCGTTTACGCCGGAGCCGTTCGGCTTTGCCAAGATGGTGATGCGCAAGTGCGGAATGTCGGGGGCCTGATCGTCGACTGCTAGCGCATCGATATTCCCTGCCGCCGCGGCTCGAGCAATTCCGGCCTCGGGCCTGACAGGCGCTTGTGCATGTGGACCATGAAGGCCATGCCGAACAGCGGCGTCGCCAGGTTGACGATCGGAATCGACACGAAGGCGGCAATGATCAGGCCGGCGGTGAATATGGTTGCCGCATTGTCGCGGCGCATCGCCTTGGCCTCAGCCGGCGGCCGGAACCGCATCGCCGCAAGCTCGAAATATTCGCGGCCCAAGAGCCAGGCGGTGGCGAAGAAGAAAATCAGGAAGCCGGCGCCGGCGAACAGCACGAAGGGCAGCGCGATCAGGTAGACCAGTATCGTCAGCAGCGCGGTCTTGATGCCCTCGGTCATGGCGAGGTTGAACGGCAGCGCGACGCCGGGCTGTTCGGCCGGATAATGTTCGCGCTCGACATGGTCGGCAACCTCGTCGACGAACAGGCTCGCCACCAGCGAGGTGATCGCAGGCATCAGGAAGATGCCGCCGAGCACCACGCCGAGGCCGGCGGCGATCGATACGATCCAGGAAAGCACGTGGAGCGTGGAGTGGAAGTTGGGGCCGAGCAGGCCTTCGGCCCAGACCTCGCCATAGTCGGCAAACCAGCTCAACAGCCGCTGCAATCCGATTGCGAGCACCGTCACCAATACCAGCGCCACGCCGACCGAGCGCCACAGGATCGAGCGCATCGGCGGCGACAGGATTTGCGTGAGCGCCTTGACGGCGGCATCTAACATCGTGGGTCTATCTCCAAAAAGCCCCTGCGACAGTTAGATATGACCGACGGCTTCGGCAAGAGCCGGACCGCCGCCTTCAATCGTGCCGGTGCCCATGCTTGCGCGGCTTCTTGTCCGGTGCGGTCGGGATCATCACGACCCGGCCATAGCGCACGCCGCGTTCGGCGATGACGTGGTCGGCGAGATGGCGGACGTCGCCGGCGGCGCCTTTCAGCGCGGTCACTTCCATGCAGCTATCGTCGTCGAGATGGACGTGCAGCGTCGCCAGCGAGAGGTCGTGGTGACCATGGAAGTTCTGCACCAGCCGCTTTGAAAGGTCGCGTGCGGCGTGGTCGTAGACATACACCAGCGCGGCCACGCATTGCCCTGACGGCGCCGCGTCCTCCGCGCTCTGCTGCAATCCCGCGCGGGCGAGATCGCGGATGATCTCCGAGCGGTTCTGGTAGCCGCGCGTTTTTGCCGCGGCGTCGATCTCGTCGAGCAGATCGTCCTCGATGGTGATGGTGATCCGTTGCATCAGGTATTTCCGATTGGCGCCGCGGGTGCGTCAGTATGATATTCTTGTTGTAACGTCATACTGAGCTTTGGTAGCCTCGCCGGGCTGGGTTGAAGTCGAACTGGTTGCCTGTCGGATTGTAGCAGGTTGCCATGCGGGGGCATGGGCATTGCGTAAACTTGTCGGGTGGGTTTTTGCCGCCGCCTCCCTTGTTGTTCTCACGTCGCCGGCGCAGGCACAAACGGCTGCCAGCCAGCCCGGCAATCAACTTCCTGCGGTCACGGTGACGTCGCCGCAGACGACGCCACCAAAGCGGATCAAGCGGGCCGAACAGTCGCACCGTCCGCGCAGCGGGCGAAACCCTCACACAGTCCAATCGGCTCAGCCCGCATCGGCGGCAGGCAGCATCGCCCTCGGTTCGGGACAAGTGGGTGCGGCTAATCTGCTGCCGACCGCCGCGAGCGAGATGCGCATCAGCGGCGAGGAGGTGAATGCGTTGCCGGTGTCGCGCGTCGGCGAGGTCCTGGAAGTGGTGCCCGGCTTGATTGTCACCCAGCATTCCGGCGAGGGCAAAGCCAACCAGTATTTCCTGCGCGGCTTCAATCTCGACCACGGCACCGATCTTGCGATCAAGGTCGACGGCATGCCCGTCAACATGCCGACCCATGGCCACGGCCAGGGCTATGCCGACGTCAATTTCCTGATCCCGGAACTGATCAGCTCCGTCAACGTCCGCAAGGGCCCGTACTATGCGGACACTGGAGACTTCTCCTCCGCCGGCAGCGTCGGCATCGATTATGTCAACCGGCTGCCCAAGAGCATCGCCCAGGTGACCTTCGGCAGTTTCGGCTATCAGCGCGCGCTGGCGGCGGGCTCCACGGCGGTCGGCGAGGGCACGCTGCTCGGCGCGATCGTGGCCAACAAATATGACGGTCCGTGGGACGTGCCGGACGATGTGCGCAAGGCGAGCGGCGTGCTGCGCTACAGCCAGGGCACCGCGACCGATGGGTTTACGCTGTCGGCGATGGCCTATTCCAACGGCTGGACGTCGACCGACCAGGTGGCGCAGCGCGCGATCGACCAGGGTTTGATCAACCGTTTCGGCTCGCTCGATCCGACCGACGGCGGCACCTCGAGCCGCTTCAGCCTGTCCGGCAATTGGGCGCAGTCGAGTGACTACGGCCAGACTCTCGCGAATGCCTATGTGATCCGTTCGTCGCTGCGACTGTTCAACAACTTCACCTATTTCCTCGACGATCCCATCAATGGCGATCAGTTCAGCCAGCTCGATCGCCGCACCGTCTATGGCTTCAATGCCTCCCATGCCTTCGATGCGCGCGTCGCCAGCATCGAGACCCGGACCCGTGTCGGCCTGCAGACCCGCGGCGACGATATCGAGGTCGGCCTGTTCAAGACCTTCCAGCGCGAGGCGCTCTCGACGGTGCGCCAGGACCGTGTGCAGGAAGGAAATGTCGGCTTGTGGGCCGACACCACCGCGCGCTGGACCGACTGGCTGCGCACCACGGTCGGCATCCGCGAGGATTTCTTTGCGGGTCATGTCTTCAGCGACACGCCGCAAAATTCGGGCAATGCGCAGGCGGCTATGACCAGCCCGAAGGCCGGCATCGTGCTGGGCCCGTGGTACAAGACCGAATTCTACGGCAATGCCGGTTATGGCCTGCATTCGAACGACATCCGCGGCGCGACGATCACCGTCGATCCCACCGACAAGGTGACGCCGCTCGACCGCGTGCCGCTGCTGGTCCGCTCCAAGGGCGCCGAGGTCGGTATCCGTACCAAGGCGATCGAACGCCTGACCAGCTCGCTCGCGGTGTTCGTGCTCGACTTCGATTCCGAACTCCTGTTCGTCGGCGATGCCGGCACCACCGAGCCGAGCCGTCCGAGTCGGCGCATCGGCATCGAGTGGACCAATCAGTACAGGCCGTTGCCGTGGATGCGCATCGACGTCGATCTCGCCTATACCCGTGCGCGCTTCACCGATTTCGATCCTGTCGGCGACTTCATTCCGGGCGCGCCGGCCTGGATCGCCAGCGGCGCCGTGACGTTCGGCCGCGAGACCGGCTGGTTTGGCGCCCTGACCGCGCGCTATTTCGGGCCGCGTCCGCTGATCGAGGATGACAGCGTGCGCTCGCAATCCTCGCTGATCTTCAACGCCCGGGCCGGCTATCAGTTCGACAATGGCATGCGGCTGCAGCTCGACGTGCTCAATCTCTTCAATGCCAACACCAACCAGATCGAATACTATTATCTGTCGCGCCTGCCGGGCGAGCCGATCGATGGCGTCGCCGATCGCCACATCCACCCGGCCGAACCGCTCGCGGTCCGCCTGACGCTGGCGGCGCGCTTCTAAGCTAGGCCGCGAGCTCCGGCGTCTTCACTTCCGTATCCTCAGGCGCAGCCGGAAGCGGCGTTTCCTGGTCAATCGTTTCAGGAACAAGCCGCGGCGACTTTTCGTGAAACACACTGAATTCGCCCGCCACCTCCTCGAGCGGCTTCTGCTTGTCGGCCCAGTGCAGGGCAGTGTAGTCGAAGCCGTGCACGATGGTGGGTTTGACGACTTCGAAATAGGGCGAGATATCGAAGTCGCGCGGCATGTAGAGCGAGGAATCGCGGATGTGCAGGATCTCGCGCCGCGCCTTGCGGCTCGAGGTGCGGGTGATCTTGGGCAGGATCGGGTAGCGCACGGCATCGAAGGCCTGCGCGATCAGCGCCGAGCAGATGATCTTGGTGGGATCGCCGGAGCCGAAGGCGATCATCCGCCGCCGCCAGCGCTGCGGCACCGGCAGCGGGAACAGATAGCGCGCAAGGTCGACGATGTTCTTGGTGTCATAGCCGAAGCCGATCCGGTTGATGGCGTAGCGGCACACCGTCTCGCGGTCCTCGTAGGAGAGGCCGACCGGGCGGCAGAGGCGGGTATGATAGGGGAAATATTTCGACAGCGGCGCAGCCGTCACGCCCTCGCCGATATTGGCCTCGATCAGCACATGCGGCTCGCCGTCAGGCTCGCAGGCGCCGTCGACCGGACCGACATAGAGCGCGGCGTGCGACCAAGTCGATTGCGTGAGGTATTTGATGATGCCGGAAATGCGGTTGTTGCCTTCGACCAGCAGGACATCGCCAGGCTGGATCACGCCGCGCAGATGCTCCGGATCGCTCGGCGTGAACGGCTCGTAGCCCGGGATCTCCTTCTGCAGGTAGCCCGCGATCACCTGGCCGATCGTGTCGAGCATGACGCCCATATGCTTCCCCCTGCGCGGCTTGCCCTTCCGCTTTTTGGTTCCTTATCATGGTCGCGAGCGGTTGCAATTTAGTTCATCGACGCAGCCGATCAATCATGATTGATTCACCATGATGGTTGCTGCGCCGCATGAGATGCGGCAAGGTTCGCGGGCTGTTCCCATTTGCTTCAAGCCTGCGGAAACCATGATATGACAATCACCCGCCGCAACTTCCTGTCGGCGTCCGCGGGCATTGCCGTTACTTCGCTTTCTGCCGGCTGCGCTGGAGCCGCGCCGCCGGCGCGCGATGCTGACATCGTGGTCATCGGCGCGGGCGCCGCCGGCATTGCTGCGGCGCGGCGCGTATTGGCGGCGGGCCGCAAGGTGATCGTGCTGGAAGCCTCAAGCCAGATCGGCGGCCGTTGCCAGACCGACAGCTCGACCTTCGAAGTTCCGTTCGATCGCGGCGCGCGCTGGGTGCACAATCCGGAGGCCAATCCGATGCTCCGCCTCGCACGGACCGCGGGGCTCGAGCTGCTGCCCGCGCCGTCGGGCGAGAAGATCCGCATCGGCCGCCGCAATGCGCGTCCCGGCGAGACCGAGGAATTCCTGGCCGCACTGGTGCGCGCCAATCGCGCGATCGACGATGCCGCGCGCCGAAGCGACGTATCCTGCGCCTCGGTCTTGCCGAAGGAGCTTGGCGATTGGGCCGGCACGGCGGAGTTCGTGCTCGGCGCCAGTTTCACCGGCAAGGACCTCAAGGAGATCTCGGTCGTCGACAAGGCGCGGGCGCAGGATCGCGACAATGCAGTCGCCTGTCGGCAGGGGCTCGGCACGCTGATCGCGAAGCTCGGCGCGCAGTTGCCGGTGGCATTGTCGACGCCCGCCACCCGCATCTCCTACAGCAACCGCGACGTCGAGGTGAACACGCCGTCGGGCAAGATCCTCGCGCGCGCGGCCATCATCACGGTGTCGACGAATGTGCTCGCGGCCGGCAAGCTCAAGTTCGATTCCGAACTTCCGAGGCGCGTGGTCGATGCGGTCGCAAAGCTCAGCCTCGGCAGCTACGACCGCATCGCGCTGCAGATGTCAGGCAATCCGCTCGGGCTTGCGCACGATGATGTCCTGATCGAGCAGAGCAACTCGACGCGTACCGCGCTGCTCTACGCCAATGTCGGCGGTTCATCCTTGTGCACGATCGACGTCGCGGGCTCGTTCGGCCGCGATCTGTCGGCAGAGGGTGAGCAGGCTATGATCGCATTCGCGACGGAATGGCTGAAGAAGCTGTTCGGCAGCGATGCGGTGGCCGGCATCAAGAAGTCGAGCGCCACGCGCTGGAACGCTTCGCCCTATATACTGGGCGCGATGTCAGTGGCCGCGCCCGGCGGGCAGGCCGCACGGAGAGCGCTAATCGATCCGGTCGGCTGCATGTATTTCGCCGGCGAGGCCACGCATGACACCTTGTGGGGCACGGTCGACGGCGCCTGGGAGAGCGGCGAGCGGGCCGCGGAAGCGGCGCTGCGCCGGATCGGCGCATTGCCGGCAGCGCCGTCGGCGGCAGCACCGCCGCCACAGAAGCAGCGCAGGCGCGCACCGCCGGCGCAATCGGCTCAGCCGCGAGGGCTGTTCGACTGATGCCGCGGCAGAAGGCGCTGATCTCCTGGTCCAGCGGCAAGGACAGCGCGTTCGCATTGCATGAAGTGATGCAGACGGGTGAGTTGGAGGTCGTTGGCGCGCTGACGACCGTCACCGAGACCTTGGAGCGCGTCGCGATCCACGGCGTGCGGCAGCAGATCTTGTGCGCGCAATGCGAGGCGGCGGGGCTGCCGCAGCGAATCGTGCCGATCCCATACCCTTGTCCCAACGACGTCTATGAGGCGCGCATGGGTGAAGCGGTCGCGCAGGCCGTCGCTGAGGGCATCACCCACATGATCTTCGGCGATCTCTTCCTCGCCGATATCCGGGCCTACCGCGAGCAGAAGCTGGTTGGCACCGGCATCACGCCGATCTTCCCGCTGTGGCAGCGGCCGACGCCGGCACTGGCGCAAGTCATGATCGCAAGCGGGCTGGAAGCCTATCTTGCGACCGTTGACCTGAAACGGGTGCCTGCCGAATTCGCCGGCCGCCGGTTCGATGCGCAGCTTCTCGCCGATCTCCCCGATGGTGTCGATCCATGCGGCGAGAATGGCGAGTTTCATACGTGTGTGGTGGCCGGCCCGATGTTCTCGCACCGGATCGCAGTCAGCGCCGGCGAACGGGTGGAGCGCGATGGTTATGCGTATTGCGATCTGGTGATTGCGTAGCAACGCGGGGTGGGCAAAGGCGTGCGGTCCCGTGCCCACGGTTCAACCCGCGCTCGCTGTTGGACCCTCATCCTGAGGAGCTTGCGCAGCAAGCGTCTCGAAGGATGAGGCCCCGCCGGTGGCCTCGCCCTTCGAGACGACCGCTACGCGGTCTGCTCAGGGTGAGGAGATAGAGCCGCATACGCATCGAGACGTGCATATCTTCCGATTCAATTGTCAAACAGCAGAGAGGATGTGAGTCTACATTCTCGCGGCATGTCGTGCCCGAGCTTTGCTTCACTTTCCACCCTCCTCGATATCAGAGAGCGCAGGGAAAGCCGGGTGCTGGTTGCACCCGTGGGTCCCGTGCAACAAAAAGCACGGGGGTAGGACCACAGGTTCAACCGAAGCATTCCGGCTTTCCCTGCGCGATGGTTTTACGGTTTCCTTCGTGCTCTCCTCGGTGACCGGGCTTTCTTGCCACCGTCACCCCTTAGGGATGTTTCCATCCCCCAGGACTTAGCGGGGCGCCAGGACCACACGACTTCGCCGTCCGCGATGCGCGTGCTCGTCAGTCGCAACACCCGCGTCCACCGCATCTCACCGCAACGTTCGTGACGATCGCGACTCGCCCCTCATTCGGGTGAGACGCGCGGAGTTAAATCACTGATTTGCCCGACGGGTTAAGCGATTTATTTTTCGCGCGAGGGCTGGACGGACGTTCGGGTGATTTGCCCGTCGGGTTGATTTGTCGCACCCGCTGCACCCACATCGTCATTCCGCGCCGACCCGGTGGCTCGCAATGACAGCGGGTGATCCGGAAAAGTGGAGACCGGTTTTCCCTCGCGACAAACGCGAAGCGTTTGCGCGGAGATCATGCACTAGTCGGAAGGCGTGTACCCGAGCCGCTTCCGTTCTTGAGGGCAAAGCAGCCATAGGTTGAAGACATCGGGGGTGTCGCCTGATTGATCCTCGATCCGACGTGCATTGATCTAGATCAAACGCTGGCGGCGGGATCGCGCTTTAAGGAACAATATCGGGTCGGCTGGAACTGTTGCACGCAGTGGCAGGCAGAGGAGGATCGCAATGTTCTTCTTTCAGGAGGGCTTCACCTATCGAAATTTCCTGCTGGACGTCCTCACCATATTCTTCTTCATCGTGTGGTTCTGGCTGCTCATTACCGTCGCTTCCGATCTATTCCGACGCCACGACATTTCCGGCTGGGTCAAGGCGCTATGGGTGATAGGATGGATAATATTTCCATTCATTTTCATGCTTGCGTACCTGATCTTTCAGGGAAGAGGCATGGCGGAGCGCAACTTGCAACAAGCTCGGCAGGCGCGCGACGAACTCAGGAGCGCGATTGGTTTCAGCGCCGCAGATGAAATCGAAAAGCTCGGTCGGCTGAAACAGGCAGGGTCGATCAGCGACGCCGAATTTACACGGCTGCGCGCTCGGCTCGTGCAGTAGTGCTGCTCGGCTCTTCGTCGCGCCGATATCCTTGCTGTGCTGCGCACAACCCCTGTAGCATGGTCGGCGATCACCGTGATCGCCGTTGACATGCGACTCACACCGGCAGCTTCAACTCCATCAGATCCTTTGCTACCACGATGCGGCCGGAAAAATTCTTCTTCACGTCTTCGGTCCAATTCTCGTCAGTGACCAGCGGATCGTCTCCGGGGACGAAATGGCTCATCACCAGCACCTTGACTCCCGCGGCCGCCGCCACGCGGCCGACATCCTCGGTCGTGGTGTGACTCTCGAGAAGATGCTTCTTCAGCGTTGCGCCGTTCTTCGTTTTGGCGACCAGCCGATCGACGGCAGGCAGGTACATGCATTCATGCACCAGCACGTCGGCTCCCTCAGCGAATTCAGCGAGTTTCGGATTGTAGGCAGTATCGCTAGAGAACACGATGGTGCCATCGGGCGTCTCTAACTTGTAGGCAAAATTGTCAACGATGGGTGGGTGCGGCGTGCGGAAGGCCGTGACCGTCACCTCGGATGTCTTCAACACCACACCGTCGTCGATATCCTTCGCGATCAGCAATTTGCGCGGATCGGGCCGGCCTTCATCCTCGATCCGGGTCTCGACATCGAATTTGTTCAGCTCCCAGAACGCCTTCGTCATCGCCTCGATCCCCTTCGGCCCAAACGAATGGATCGGCGTGGATAGCCCGGCGGCCCAGGCATTGTAGAAGAGGTTGCCGTATTCGAGATTGTGATCGGAATGATGGTGGGTGATGAGGATGTATTTGATGGAAGGGATTGGCACGCCCGCATTCACGAGCTGACGGCTTACGCCCATGCCGCAATCGATGACAAATGGCGTGTCGTTGACCACAACGAGGTTGGCGGGATTTGAAGCGCCAACGCCGACGCGCGGGCCGCCTTTGGTGCCGAGAAACACGATCCGCGTCCGAGGCCTTGTGGCCTGCGCCAGCACAGCCGGAGCGGCAAGTGCGGCGGCGCCACCGAGCGCCAGTTTCAGCGCATTCCGGCGATCGATCATGGATTTCTCCCTTGGCTTTTTTCCGCCCGCGTTCAACACCCGAATCTATCGTCCCCGCAGCACGCCGTCGAGGATGGGCAGGCCGGCGATGACGGCGGCGGCGATCAGGGCGTAGCAGATGCCGCGAAAGACACGTTCGCTGGCCTTGCCGAACAGGGAGGCGCCGAACCAGACGCCGATGGCGTAGACCGGCCCGACCACGAGCGAGAACTTGACGGAATCGGCGGTGATCAGGCCGGTGAACAAATAGCTCACGAGGGAAAAGAAATCCGAGGCGCCGAAGAACAGCACGATGTTGGCGCGCGCCACCGTGAAACTGATCGGGCGCCCAAGCCAGTAGCCGACGATCGGCGGACCGCCCGTTTGCGCGAGCCCGCTGCAGAAGCCGGAGAGGCCGCCGATGCCGATTGAAAGCGCCGCGTGGTCCTTGCCGCGGTAGCGCCAGCCCGACAAGAGCAGCACCATCAGCGCAGCGACGAAGCCGGAAATGATCCAGCGCGTGGTCACGGGATCGAGCACGCTGAGAAAATAGGTGCCGATCGGCACGCCGACGAGCGCACCGAGCACCATGATCGCGGTGGCCTTGCGATCGGCGTGCTTCCACGCGTTCGGAACCAGCGGCATCGCTGCGACGAAGTCGATGATCAGCAGCAGCGCTGCGACCAGGCGGGGCGCGGCGATGCTGCTTGCCAGCGGCATGAAGATCAGCGCGGAGCCGAAACCGGAAAAGCCGCGCGCCGTTCCCGAGACAAAGGCGATGGCACAGATTGCCAGCGCAACGTTAAGGCCAACCTCCGAAGGGATGAGGCCAAACGGGCTCATCCCCGGAGAGTGCCGCCGGTCTTCTTCGTGACGTCCGCGACGATCCTGGCCGCTACCGCATCGATCTCCTGGTCGGTCAGCGTCTTCTCGCGCGGCTGAATGGTGACCGCGATCGCGATCGACTTCTTGCCGTCCTCCATGCCCTTGCCTTCATAGACGTCGAACACGGTGACATCGGTGATCAGCTTCTTGTCCGCGGCCAGTGCGGCGCGAACGATATCCGCCGCCTTGACGCTGCGGTCGACGATGAAGGCAAAATCGCGCGACACCGGCTGGAACGCGGAGAGTTCGAGCGCGGGCTTGGCGCGGGTCGGCTTGCGCTTGGCCTCCGGGATACGGTCGAGGATCACCTCGAACGCGATCATCGGGCCATCAGCGCCGAGCGCCTCGAGCGCACGCGGGTGCAACTCGCCGAAATAGCCGAGCACATTCTGCGGGCCCATCTGGATCGTGCCGGAACGGCCGGGATGCAGCCAGGCGGGCCCGCCCGGCACAATCTGCAGCGCCTGCACTGGCGCGCCGGCCGCAGCCAGCACCGCGAACGCGTCGGCCTTGGCGTCGAATGCGTCAGCCGTTGCCGAACCGGACCAGCTCCGCCCCACGCCTTCCAGCGAGGCGAAGCCGTGGCGCACGCCGGAAGCGGCAAGGAACTGGTCTTCCGGCCTGTCGCCCTTGAACACCTGGCCGACCTCGAACAGCGCGACGTCAGGATAGCCGCGGTTGATGTTCGCCTGCGCGGCTGCGACCAAGCCAGGCAAAAGGCTCGGCCGCATGTCCGAGAGATCAGAGGCAATCGGGTTGGCAAGCGCCAGTTCGGCCTGTCCGCCGCCGAACAATTCGGCTGCGGGCTTTGAGATGAACGACCAGGTCACCGCCTCGACCATGCCGCGCGCGGCCAGTGCGCGCTTGGCACGGCGGGTGCGGAGCTGGATAGAGGTGAGCACCGGCTTGCGGGGCTCCTCGCCGCGATCGAACGGCGTCATCGGCACCTTGTCGACGCCGACGATGCGGACGATCTCCTCGACGATGTCGGCCTTACCATGCACATCGGTGCGCCAGGACGGCACCGCGATCTTCACCACAGGGCCGGTGCCCGCGACCATGAAGCCGAGATGGCTGAGAATGCGCTTCGTCTCGACCAGCGGGACTTCGATTCCGGCGAGGCGCTTGACCTCGGTCAGCGGGAAATCGATCACGCGGTCGTCGCCGTAGCGATTGCCGACGACGATGCTTTCCGACGGCGCGCCGCCGCACAATTCCATCACCATCTTGGTCGCAAGCTCGAGGCCCGGCACCATGAAGGCCGGGTCGACGCCGCGCTCGAAGCGATAGCGCGCATCCGAATTGATGCCGAGCTTGCGTCCGGTCTGGGCGATGTTGATCTCATTCCACAGCGCCGATTCAATCAGCACGTCGGTGGTGTTCTCGTCGCAGCCGGAAGCCTCGCCACCCATGATACCGGCGAGCGATTCGACGCCGGCGTCGTCGGCGATCACGCACATCGAGGAATCCAGCGTATAGGTGCGGCCGTCGAGCGCGAGCAGGGTCTCGCCGTCGCGGGCGCGGCGCACCACCAGATTGCCCTTCACCTTCTTGGCGTCGAACACGTGCAGCGGACGCGCACGATCGTAGGTCATGAAGTTGGTGATATCGACCAGCGCATTGATCGGCCGCAGCCCGATTGAAGCCAGGCGCTTCTGCAGCCATTCCGGCGACGGGCCGTTCTTCACGCCGCGCACCAGCCGCAGCGCGAAGCCCGGGCAGAGCGAGGCGTCTTCCACCGTCACCGTCACGGGCGAAGGGAATTCGCCATTGATCGGCTTGATGGCGGGGTCGATCAATTTGCCCATGTCGGCGGCGGAAAGATCGCGCGCGATTCCGTGCACGCCGGTGCAATCCTGCCGGTTCGGCGTCAGGTTGATCTCGATGACGGGATCGCCGAGGCCGGCCCATTCGGCATAGACTTGGCCGACGGGCGCATCAGCGGGCAATTCGATGATGCCGTCATGATCGTCGGAAATCTCAAGCTCGGCCGCCGAGCACAGCATGCCGCGGCTCTCGACGCCGCGAATCGTACCGACGCCGAGCGTGATGTTCTTGCCGGGAATGAAGGTGCCCGGGGCAGAGAACACGCTGATCAGGCCAGCGCGCGCATTCGGCGCGCCGCAGACCACCTGCACCGGCGCAGCGCCGTTGCCGGTGTCGACCATGCAGACCCGCAGACGATCGGCATTCGGATGCTGCTCGGCCGAGATCACCCGCGCAATGGTGAACGGCGCCAGCACCTTTGCCTTGTCCTCGATGCTCTCGACCTCGAGCCCGATCATGGTGAGCTTGTCGGCGAGCTTTTCCAGGGGCTCGTCGGTGTCGAGATGTTCCTTCAGCCAGGAGAGGGTGAACTTCATGATGCCAACCTGTGATCGCGAAAAACCTCAACCAGACGAAAACGCTCGCACATCAGCATCATGTCTTCGCTGAATTTGCCCTGCCGACCGAAATAGCGGCGGTGCGCGTCCCGCCAATATTGCAGGCTGCGGTCACCTTCACCTTCTTCGTAGGCAAAGGCGGCGTCGACCTCGCCAAAACGGCGATAGGTCACTTCGGTTGTTTCGATGACGCAAGCCGGTTCGCCGCGGCCGTCGAGCACGATCCAGCGTTCGCCCGATGTCGAGGTGTTCGGCTCGTCCTCGGTGCTGCAGGTCGCGGTCTTGATCCCTTTGATGACGAGTTCGAGCAATTCGTCGGCAAGCCCGGGGCCGTCGCCGAAGGCGAACGCGCGCAGGTTCCGATATTGCTCGGGCACAGCACTCAGATTCACGTACTCAACCCTCCGGCCAGCGTCGGAAGATCCAGCGGCTTGAAGCCGTAGTGGCTGAGCCAGCGGACGTCGCTGTCGAACAGTTGGCGCAGATCGCTCATGCCGTATTTCAGCATCGCGATGCGGTCGATGCCCATGCCCCAGGCGAATCCCTGGTAGACGTCGGGATCGAGGCCGCAGGCGCGCAGCACGTTCGGGTGCACCATGCCGCAGCCCAAAATCTCCAGCCAGTCCTCGCCCTCGCCGAAGCGGATTTCGCCCTTGTCGCGGCGGCACTGGATGTCGACTTCCAGCGACGGCTCGGTGAACGGGAAGAACGACGGCCGGAAGCGCATGTTGATGTGGTCGACCTCGAAGAACGCCTTGCAGAACTCATGCAGGATCCATTTGAGGTGGCCGAGATGCGACTCCTTGTCGATCACGAGCCCCTCGACCTGATGGAATTGCGGCGTATGGGTCGCGTCCGAATCGATGCGGTAGGTGCGGCCGGGGCAGATCGCGCGGATCGGCGGCTTCTGCGTCAGCATCGTGCGCACCTGCACCGGCGAGGTGTGGGTCCGCAGCAGCATGCGCGAGCCGTCCTCCTTCGGGTTGAAGAAGAAGGTGTCGTGCATCTCGCGCGCGGGATGGCCGATCGGGAAGTTCAGCTTGGTGAAGTTGTAGTCGTCGGTCTCGATGTCGGGGCCTTCGGCAACCGAAAATCCCATATCGGCGAAGATCGCCGTCAGCTCATCCCAGACCTGGCTGAGCGGATGGATGCGGCCCGCTTCGGCCGGCGCCTCGCGCAGCGGCAGCGTGACGTCGATGGTCTCGGAGGCAAGCCGGGCGTCGAGCGCGGCGGCCTTCAGCACCTCGCGGCGCGCGGCGAGCGCTTGGGCAACCTTGTCCTTGGCGAGGTTGATCGCCGCGCCTTGTGTCTTGCGCTCCTCCGGCGACATCTTGCCGAGGGTGGCAAGCAGCGCCGAGATCGAGCCTTTCTTGCCGAGCGCGGCGACGCGCACGGTTTCCAGCGCCGCTTCGTCGCCGGCGTTGGAAACGTCGGCGAGGATCTGGGATTCGAGTTGAGCAAGATCGGTCATAGCAATCCCTCTTGGCCAGGATGCTAAGCCGTCGCTCCTAGCCGGTCATACCGAGCTGAAGCGCGAAAGATGCCCCTCGCGCTCTTACCCGGCCATGACGACTTCAAGAAACTTCGAAGAGCCGGATCAGGCCGCGAGCGCGGCCTTGGCCTTCTCGGCGATCGCCTGGAACGCGGCCGGCTCGTGGATCGCGAGATCCGACAGCACCTTGCGGTCGACGACGACGCCCGACTTGGAGAGACCGTCGATAAAGCGGCTGTAGGTCATGCCGAACGGGCGGACGGCGGCGTTGAGGCGCTGGATCCAGAGCGCGCGGAAGGTGCGCTTCTTGCGCTTGCGATCGCGGAACGCATATTGGCCGGCCTTCTCGACCGCCTGCTTGGCGACGCGGATGGTGTTCTTGCGGCGGCCGTAATAGCCCTTGGCGGCCTTGTAGACTTTCTTGTGCTTGGCGTGGGCGGTCACACCGCGTTTGACGCGAGACATGACTTAAATCCTTGGATTTCTGAAGTGGTGACGGGAGCTGTGTGGAACGCAGCTCGGCTCAGGCGCGATCAGGCGTTCGGCAAGAAGTACTTCTTGATGTTGTCGCCGTCGGTCTTGAACAGCACGCGGGTGCCGCGCAGCTGGCGGATCTGCTTGTTGGTCCGCTTGATCATGCCGTGGCGCTTGCCGCGCTGGGCGTGCATCACCTTGCCGGTACCGGTCACTTTGAAGCGCTTTTTGGCGCCCGATTTGGTCTTCAGCTTGGGCATTTGGCTCTCCTTAAACGCCAGCACGAAACCGCCCCGCGGGGGGCGTCGGCCGACTAAAATGCTCGTCAGAGCGTTGAATGTGCTCAGGTTTTTCGCAAATGAAACAACCCGCACAGAACGTCGCCACGGCAGCCCTTGATCAGCCGGGCGGCGAAGGCTGCGCTTATGGCAGAGTAGGGGCGAATTGGCAATCCCGGAACGAAGGGGTCTCTTGCCTCCCCCGCAAGCGCGACCTCCGCAGAAGGTCAATGTTTTCGAGCTCCCGGCGGACCCGACACCCTCCGCCGTCATTCCGGGGCGCGCGAAGCGCGAGCCCGGAATCCATTAAGCCGCGTACTCAGCCGCCCGATGGATTCCGGGCTCGTCCTTCGGACGCCCCGGAATGACGGCGGAGGGTTGCGGGAAGGGAAACGGAAACGCCCGCCGGATCGGTCCGGCGGGCGTTTCCTTTCATCGATCGACAATTCGCCTCAGCGCGGCGCCAGCACCATCACGACCTGACGTCCCTCGAACTTCGCGTCCTGCTCGACCTTGGCGTATTGCGCGACGTCAGCCTTGACCTTGTCCAACAGCTTGGTGCCGATTTCCTGGTGCGCCATTTCACGACCGCGGTAGCGCAAGGTGATCTTGACCTTGTCGCCTTCCTCGAAGAAGCGCTGCATCGCGCGCATCTTCACGTCGTAGTCGTGGTCGTCGATCATCGGACGGAGCTTGATCTCCTTGATCTCGACGACCTTCTGTTTCTTGCGGGCTTCGGCGGCTTTCTTCTGCGCAGAATATTTATACTTGCCGTAGTCCATGATCTTGCAGACCGGAGGACTCACGTTCGGCGAAATCTCGACCAGGTCCATACCGGCTTCCATGGCCATCTTGATGGCCACCATGGTTTCCACGGTGCCCATATTGGTACCGTTCTGGTCGATTAGCTGGATCTGCGCGTTGCGGATTTCATCGTTGGTGCGCGGCCCGTCTTTGGCGACAGCGGGCGGGGCTCTATTGGGACGGCGAATGGGTAACTCTCCAAAGTTGTGAAGGAAGGCGATATTTTGAAGCAATACGTGGCAACGGGCAAGCGTGCTCGCAAGTTGCATCCTAAAACCGTCAAATGCGCGGCATTTAGGTCACGCGATAGGGCAGATATTTGGTGAGCGGATACTCTACAAGGCGAGACACGTTCCCTGCTCACGGTTTGCCCGTGCCCATCGAAAACGCACTGATGAGAATGACGATCCCATGACCACCTCCGCGACGATCGACCAGGAACCAGAGTTCATCGAGGTAGGGAACAGCGCCGCACGCCGCCGCATTGCGGTGCGTGCGCACGGAGGTCGTAACCCCGGGCTATTCTGGCTCGGCGGCTTCAATTCCGACATGAAGGGCACCAAGGCGGTCGCGCTCGACGCGTGGGCCGTGGAACAGGAACGCGCCTTTGTCCGGTTCGATTATTCCGGCCACGGCGAATCCGGCGGCAAGTTCATCGACGGCACCATCGGGCGCTGGCTCGAGGACAGTGTCGCAGTATTCACGCGGTTCTGCAGCGGGCCGCAAGTCGTGATCGGCTCCTCCATGGGGGGCTGGATGGCGCTCCTGTTGGCGCGTGAGCTTGCCAGGCGTGCCGACAGCCGGGCCTCGCTCGCCGGGATGGTGCTGATCGCGCCGGCGCCGGATTTCACCGAAGAGCTGATGTGGAAGGGTTTCTCGCCGGAGATCCGCGCCGAGATCGAGACCAAGGGCGTCTGGCTGCGGCCGTCGCAATATGGCGATACCCCCTATCCGATCACGCGGACGCTGATCGAGGAGGGACGCCATCATTTGTTACTCGGAGCCAAGATCGATGTCGGCTGTCCGGTGCGCATCCTGCAGGGCGCGCAGGATCCCGACGTGCCCTGGCAGCACGCGTTCACGCTGGCGCATCGGCTGCCGAGCGAGGACGTGGTGCTGACCATGATCCAGGACGGCGACCACCGCCTGTCGCGCCCGCAGGACATCGCCCGGATCATCGCCGCGGTGAAGGAGATGGGGTAGGCTGCCGGGCAGGGAGGAATAACAATGGACACAACGAGCCTGCTTCGCGCCTTCTGCGATGCGGTCGAACAGCGGAAGGGCGCTGCATTCGCTGATTTGTTCACGGAAGACGGCGTCTATCACGACGTGTTCTATGGCGCCTTCACGGGGCATGCCGAGATCGCTGGCATGATCGACGATTTGTTCTATCGCACCGCGTCCGATTTCCGCTGGGACATGCATGATCCCGTCAGCGACGGCCGTACGCTCTATGCGCGATATACCTTCAGCTACCGCTCGACGCTGCCGGAGGCAGGTGGCGCGCGGGCGATGTTCGAGGGCGTCGCCATCATGACCCTTCGCGATGGCCGCATCGCGGAATATCACGAGGTCGCCAACACCGCGCCTGCCTTCGTCGATATGCACTTTGCGCCGGAGCGAATCGCAAAGATCGTCGCCAAGCAGGGTGACGCGCTGAAGGCGCGTCCCGAAATGGCGCGGCATCTCATGAAGTAAGGACCGCGAGCCGCCACTCTTCGCATACGCGCTGATCGGTCTCCGCATCGACTGTCTTGGAGGCCAGCGCGGCAAATGCCTGTGGCTCCATCAGTTGCGACAAGGCCCACACCGCTGCGCCGCGAACCAGCGGACTTTCATCGTCGAGCAAGCGCTCGGCCTCGCCGGCCAAGGCGGCATCATCGGAGTTGCCGATCGCGATCAGCACGTTGCGGACAAAGCGGTCGCGGCCGATGCGCTTGACCGGCGATTTCGAGAACAGCGCGCGGAACGCGGCATCGTCGAGCCGCACGAGGTCGGCAAGCACTGGCGCGCGCAATGCCTCGCGCGCTGCGAGTTTCGCTTCGCGCCCGGTCTGCGCGAACTTGTTCCATGGGCATACCGCGAGGCAATCGTCGCAGCCATAGATGCGATTGCCGATCGCCTTGCGGAATTCGCGCGGGATCGGTCCCTTGCTCTCGATGGTGAGATAGGAGATGCAGCGCCGCGCATCGAGCTTGTAGGGCGCGGGAAATGCCGCGGTCGGGCAGATGTTCTGGCAGGCGGTGCAGGAGCCGCAATGATCGATGTCGGCGGCATCGCGCGGCAGCTCGCTTGCGGTGAAGATCGCGCCGAGGAACAGCCATGAGCCGAACTCGCGCGACACCAGATTGGTGTGCTTGCCCTGCCAGCCGAGGCCGGCGGTTTGCGCGAGCGGCTTTTCCATCACGGCCGCGGTGTCGATGAACACCTTCACTTCATCGCCGCTGGCCGCGACCAGCCACCGCGCCAGCGCCTTCAGCCGCTTCTTGATCACGTCGTGATAATCATCGCCCTGCGCGTAGGCCGAGATCGCGCCGCGGTCGCGGCGCTTCAGGATCTCGAGCGGGTTTTGGTCTGGCCCGTAGTTGACGCCGAGCATGATGATCGAGCGCACGCCGGGCCAGAGCACGCGGGGATCGCTGCGGCGCTCCGGATGCGCTGCGAGCCAATCCATGTCGCCATGGCCGCCCAGGTCGAGGAACTCGCGGAAATATTTCGCCGCGCCGCCGATCGCGCCGGGATCGGTGACCCCGATGCAGTCAAAGCCGAGCGCGCGGGCTTCGTGCTCGAGCGCGGATCTGAGATCGGCCGGTGAAAGCTTGGGCGGTGGAGTCAGAAGTCGAGGTCCACATAGGTCCGCGACGCCGGCACGCCCGCCAGCCATTCGCTGAGCAACGGGCGGAACGACGGGCGGGATTTCACCCGCGCGTACCACGCTTTTGCTGCGTCGTCCTCGCTCCATGGCACGTCGCCCAGATAGTCGATCGCCGAAAGATGCGCCGCAGCGGCGAGATCCGCGTAAGTGAGCCGGTCGCCGGCGAGATAGTTCCGCGTCCGCGCCAGCCAGCCGATATAGGTCAGATGATAGCGCACATTGGCCTTGCCCGCGCGGAGCACCTCCGCATTCGGCGCGCCTCCGCCATCCTCCTCGCTCATGAAACGCTTGTAGATGCGCTCGGTCACCAGCGGATTGGAGGCCTCCTCGAAGAACTTGTCGTTGAACCACGACATCAGCCGGCGCACCTCGACGCGTTCGGCCATCGAGGTCGGCATCAGGCGCCGGTCGCCGGCATTAAGCCCATGCGCCTCGTCGAGATATTCGGCGATCACGCCGACACCGGGAACCGGCGGGAAACCCTCGGCGATCAAGGTCGGCGTCGTTGCCGCCGGATTGAGCGCCAGATAGGCCTCGCGACGTTCCCAGACCCGTTCCTCCACCAGCCGCAGATCGAGCCCGTATTCGCCGAGCACCAGGCGAATGAAACGGGAATGCGGACAGAACGGATGATGAAACAGCGTGTACATGAAGTCCTTCAGCAGTTCACGGCCTGATCTTGTCGAAGCCGCGGCAGACCGGGACACTAATTCACGATGCGATCAGATGAAATCGGATCGTGGTCCCATGTCTTTGTTTGAGCATGATCTTTGCGCAGAACCGGCCTGCCACTTCTCCGGATCATGCTCTAGCCAATCAGACGAATCAGGCAACCCATGTTTGGCGTTTTTAGCGATTGCAGCAAAACGGGGAATAGGCGAGAAGCACCCGATTTCTCCAGCAAAAGCAGGCCACATCATGATGACCGATACGTTACGTGCGGTGATTCTGGGCATAATCGAAGGCGTCACGGAGTTCCTGCCCGTTTCATCGACCGGCCACCTCCTGCTGGCGGAACGATTCTTCGGTCTCGGTGAAGGTGCCTTCTGGGACAGCTTCACCGTGCTGATCCAGCTCGGCGCGATCCTTGCCATCGTCGGACTCTATTTCGGCAAATTGTCGCGTGTCGCGCTCGGCATGTTCTCCAATGCGGATGACCGGCGCTTCGTCATCGGCGTGCTGGTCGCGTTCCTGCCCGCCGTCATCGTCGGCCTCATTGCCGGCAAATACATCAAGAGCGTGCTGTTCAATCCATGGATCGTCTGCTTCTCGCTCATCGTCGGCGGCGCCATCCTGCTGTGGGTCGATCAGCTTGAGCTCAAGCCGCGCGAACATGACGCGACGAGATATCCGCTGCTGATGTATCTGTGGATCGGCATGGCGCAGTGCGTCGCGATGATCCCGGGCGTGTCGCGCTCCGGCGCCTCGATCGTCGCGGCGATGCTGCTCGGCTCCGACAAGCGCGCGGCGGCGGAGTTCTCGTTCTTCCTGGCGATCCCGACCATGATCGGCGCCTTCGCCTATGATTTCTACAAGAACCGTGCCGAGATGACGACGGACAATCTATGGATCGTCGCAATCGGATTCGTGGTCTCGCTCGTCACCGCCGTGGTCGTGGTGAAGACGTTCCTCTCCTATGTCACGCGCCACGGCTTCACCCTGTTCGCGTGGTGGCGCGTGATCGTCGGCACGCTCGGCCTGATCGCGCTGGCGCTCGGAAGGTAAGGGTCAGGCGGCTGTACGGAATCTCTTCGCTTGCTCCGTTCCGCCTCTCCCCTTGTGGGAGAGGCCGGAGCGCATGCAGCGAAGCGGAATGCGATCCGGGTGAGGGGTTGGTCTCAAGGGACCGCCGCACTCGCGGAGAGAAACCCGTCACCCGGATTTCCCGCTGGCGCGCGAAATCCGGCCTCTCCCACAAGGGGAGAGGCGGGAGGTTGCGGCCCGAGCTTCGCGCCACATCGACATTTGTGATTACACGTCGCCGGTCAAGCCCCGGACGGCGGACGATACGCGTTCTTGCGCTCGAACTGCCCGGCCGGGCGGAAGCGCCAGAGATATTGCGGGGCGATGGCTTCCAGCGAATCGGGGGTGATTCCCAGCCCCTCGAAGGTGAGGCCGGCGGCCTTGGCCGTATCCGACACTACATTGTCCTTGCGCAGCAGCTCGACCTGATCCGCCGTGAGCTTCAGCGCGCCCGGCGCGAATTGCAGGAACGCGGCCAGGATCCTGGCAAGGCCGAACGGCAGGGAGACCAGCGCGCGGTCGCGATCGGTGATCTCAAGGATCGTCTCCATGATCTCGCGCATGGTCAGCACTTCCGGGCCACCCAATTCGTAGGTCGCGCCGGGCTTGGTCTTGCCGTCGACGGCATCGGCCACCGCGGTGGCGACGTCGCCGACAAAGGTCGGCTGCATCTTGGTCAGGCCGCCGCCGACCAGCGGGATCGCCGGCGACATCCGGGCCATCGCCGCGAAACGGTTGGTGAACTGATCCTCCGGCCCGAACACCAGCGACGGGCGCAAGATGGTGGCCGATGGCGAGGCCGCCAGCACCGCCTTCTCGCCAGCCGCCTTGGCGCGGGCATAGGCGGAAGCCGAATCGGCATCAGCGCCGATCGCCGAGACATGCACCACGCGGGCGCCCTCGGCGCTCGCAGCGGCGGCCACCGTCTCGGCGCCCTTGGCCTGGACCGCCTCGAAGGTCTGTTCGCCGCTTTCAGCGAGGATGCCGACCAGGTTGATGGCCACGTGCGAATCACGCATCGCTGATACCACCGAGGCCGGGTAGCGCAGATTGGCCTGGACGGCGTGGATCTGGCCGACCTTGCCGAGCGGCTGCAGGTGCCCGGCCAATTCCGGCCGCCGGACGGCGACGCGGATGCGGTAATCCCGCTTGCACAGCGCCCGGACCACGTGCCGCCCCAGGAAGCCCGATCCGCCGAAAACCGTGACGAGCGTTTCCAGGTTCGATGCCATGGGTCAGTTCCTGCGGGTCGAAATAGCTGCGATTTTGGAGCCTGTTGGGCCGGATGTCGCGATACGCCATCGCGGTCACCCTGTACAGACTATTTGAGTTTCCAATCGTCTATTTGACAAGCGCGCGACCGATCCTTACTAACCCCGCCACGTGCCCAGGTGGTGGAATTGGTAGACGCGCTGGCTTCAGGTGCCAGTGGCCTCACGGCCGTGAAGGTTCGAGTCCTTTCCTGGGCACCACCGTTCTTTGCAAGGGGTTGAATCGCTGATTTCGAGCCGCTGATTCCTGACCGGGCTCGGCCGAGCTACGGTCCTGACTGCTCAACGCTCGTAGGTCAGGAGCAGTGACATTTTTCCGGCTCGCCACCTGTGGTAGATTTTCGCCACGTCCTTGACCGCTTTGACTGAATTTCGGGGACGTGCCGGCGGTAGTCGCTGATCCGTGTCGGGAAGTGCGCATGTTGGAGCCGGGCATCGAAGGCACGCGAGGGCCGACCGATCTCGCCGCCGGTGACATGGTTTGGATTCCCGGCGCCACTTTCCGGATGGGGTCCGACAATCATTACCCCGAAGAGGCGCCCAGCCATCGGGTAAGCGTGGACGGCTTCTGGATCGACCGCGCGCCGGTGACCAACCGCGCGTTCAAGGCGTTCGTCAACGCGACCGGCTATGTCACCACGGCGGAGATTCCGCCGAACCCGAAAGACTATCCCGGCGCCCTGCCGAAGATGATCTATGCCGGCTCGCTGGTGTTCTCGCCGCCGCGTCGCGTGCACGATCTGCGCGACTGGAGCCAGTGGTGGACGTTCATGAAGGGCGCCAACTGGCGGCGCCCGTACGGACCCGGAAGCAACATCAAGGACCTCGACGACCATCCGGTGGTGCACGTTTCGTATGCCGACGCGCTCGCTTACGCCAAATGGATAGATAAGCAGCTTCCCACCGAAGCCGAATGGGAGCTTGCCGCGCGCGGCGGTCTGGATGGTGAGGAATACGCCTGGGGCAACACGCTGACGCCTGACGGCAGGCACATGGCCAACACCTGGCAAGGCGACTTCCCGATCCAGAACATCTGCGAAGACGGCTTTCCGCGTACCTCGCCCGTCACGGCATTTCCGCCGAACGGCTACGGCGTCTACGACATGATCGGCAATGTCTGGGAATGGACCGCCGACTGGTGGTCGGCCCGTCACGAAGCTGACAGCGCCAAACCTTGCTGCATTCCGCAGAATCCGCGTGGCGGCCCCGAGCGCGCGAGCTTTGATCCAGGTCAACCAAACATCCGCATCCCCCGCAAAGTCTTGAAGGGCGGCTCGCATCTGTGCGCGCCGAACTATTGCCGCCGGTATCGGCCCGCCGCCCGGCATGCCGAACCGGTCGACACGTCGACGAGCCATGTCGGTTTCAGGTGCGTAGTCAGAAATGGGAGTGAACGATGAATTCGGAGAGGAAACAGTCGTTTCTCGATCGCCGCAACTTGCTTTTGAGCGGGACGGCCCTGGTCGCCGCAACGCTGACCTCTGAGGCGCTCGGCCAGGACCAGAAGTCCGCCGCGCCGGCTCCCGCCGCATCGCCACTGCCCGGCGACCGCAAGCCGAACATTCTCGTCATCTTCGGCGACGATATCGGCATCGCGAATATCAGCGCCTATTCCGGCGGTCTCATGGGCTATGAGACGCCCAATATCGACCGGATCGCCCGCGAGGGGATCAGATTCCTGCATTACTATGGCGAGCAGTCCTGCACGGCAGGTCGAGCGGCCTTCCTGACCGGGCAGCATGGAATCCGGACCGGACTGACGAAGGTGGGCTTCCCCGGGGCGCCGATGGGAATGAGCCAGCGTGATCCTTCAGTCGGCGGCCTGCTCAAGCAGCTCGGTTACGCGACCGGGCAATTCGGCAAGAATCACGTCGGCGATCGCAACGAAACCTTGCCGACCGTGAATGGCTTCGACGAGTTCTTCGGCAATCTCTACCACCTCAACGCCGAGGAAGAGCCCGAGCTACCCGATTATCCGAAGGATCCCGCCTACCGCGCCAAATTCGGACCGCGCGGTGTGTTGAGGTGCAAGGCAACCGACCGCGACGATCCGACGGTCGATCCGCGCTTCGGACGGATCGGCAAGCAGACGATCGAGGATACCGGCGCGCTCACCAAGAAGCGCATGGAGACCATCGACGACGAGACCTCGGCGGCGGCGATCGATTTCATGAAGCGCCAGAAATCAGCAGGGCGGCCCTTCTTCTGCTGGTTCAATTCCACACGCATGCACTTGCGAACGCATGTGCGCGACGGCCATCGCGGGCGCTACACGCACGGCGACAGCGAGTATGTCGACGGCATGATCGAGCACGATGACACGATCGGGGCCCTGCTCCGCGCGCTCGACGACATGGGCATCGCGAACAACACCATCGTCGTCTACACCAGCGACAACGGACCTCACATGAACACCTGGCCGGATGGCGCCATGACCTGGTTTCGTTCGGAAAAGAACACCAATTGGGAAGGCGCGTTCCGCGTGCCCTGCCTGGTTCGCTGGCCCGGCGTGATCAAGGGTGGAACGGTCACCAATGAGCTCATGAGCCACAACGACTGGATACCGACGCTGTGCGCGATCGCCGGAGAAGGCGATATCGTCAACAAGCTGCGCGCCGGCTACACCGCCAACGGCATCGACTACAAGGTGCATCTCGACGGCTACGATCAGTCGCAATTTCTCCGCAACGTGAGCGGCACTGCGGCAAACAACAACGGCGTCAAGAGCGCCCGCGACAAGTTCTTCTACGCCGACGATGATGGTCTGCTCGTCGCCTTTCGAAAGGGCGACTACAAATACGTCTATGCCGAGCAACGCGCTCCGGGGCAGCTGCAGGTCTGGGCCGAGCCTTTCACGAGATTGCGCCTGCAGAAGATCTACAACCTGTTCCAGGATCCGTTCGAGCGGGCGGACATCACCTCCAACACCTACTGGGACTGGAATCTCAATCAGATCGGTGGGGTCTACGGCGCAATGGACGATGTTTTCCAGTTCGTGGCCACATTCAAGGAGTTTCCGCCGCGTTCGTTTCCGCCAAGCTTCGTGCCGACAACGATCATGGACGAGGCAATCGCTGATCTGAAGGCGGCGAGGAGACGGGGGACGGTTGGCACAGGCAATTAGCGCCGCGCTCAGCCATGCCGCAAATCGTTAACGGCAAGGCCGCCGAGCATGTGAACAAGCTCTCCGGCTCGCTGCCATCAACGGTCACGCTTGGCTTGCGCTGAATATTCCGCGAGACGCCGCCATTTCGCGGAGGAATATTGCCGGTTGTACTGGGCCACGCCCCAGCCGGCGGCTCCGTCCAGGAAGCCCAGGCGCAGCACGTAGACCTTCAGGAAGGCGGCCAGACCGTGCAGAGGCGCAGCGAACGGGCCTGCGCGGCGGCCACGGGCGTTCATCTGCTCCGCCGCGGCTCGCGAATAGCGGTCGATCTTGTCCTCGGCGTCGGACCAGGATTCAATCGAATCATGCTCGATGGTGACATCGATCCGCCTGATGGGGCCGTCCACGATCAGCCCCTCGTGGACCAAATCGTCGGAAAACCGGACCTGTCCGCGCTGGAATAGGCGAACGATGTAGTCGGAAGACCAGCCTCCGAATCTCAGCGCCTTGCCGCAGAAACGCGACCGCCGCAGTGTCTGGTAGGCGGCAGGCGCATCTGGCGCGTTGATGGCGCGTTTGATCCGCTCGCCAAATTCCGGCTCGATCCATTCGTCGGCGTCGAGCGACAGGACCCAGTCGCCTTGCGCCAGCTCGAGCGCGCGACTCTTCTGCGGCCCGTATCCCGGCCAATCCGATGTCACGACGACATGCGCGCCGATCTCGCGGGCGATCTCCACCGTTCGATCGGTGCTGCCGCTGTCGACAACGATGATCTCGTCCGCATCGACCGAACGCAGACACCGCGCAATGCAGTGCTCTTCGTTCTTGGTGATGACGATGAGGGACAGCCGCGGCATGCGTCATCCCGCAGATGGCTCGGCCTGCGCGGATGCGGCCATCGGGCTACCGTTCGTCGTCAATTTGATCCAGAGGATATCGGTCTGGTCTTCGATGCGGCGCAGATCCTTGAGCTCAACGCGGACAGCCTTGGATGACGTGCCAGCAAGCTGATGCGGGACAAATCCAGCCGCAAGCAGCCGATCGACCATCCCTTCGACCGACAGATCGCCGTCGCGGCTCAATTGAGGCGAGTACTCCGTGATGACGGCATCGGCGCGCTCGAGTGCCTTGACGGCGCCGGCGAGAACCGCGGGCTCAAAGCCTTCGACATCGATCTTCATCAATAAAATTCTGTCCTGCTCCAGCCCAAGGGCGTCGAGCGCGGAATCGACGTCGGTCAGCGGGACCATGCGCGAGCCCAGGCCATAGTTCTTGATCAGCGAGTGGCGCCCGTTGTTGGACCTCTTGTAACGGTGCAGGTGCGCGTGCCCGACGGCGGCTCCAACCGCGCAAGGGTAGACGACGACCTTGTCGATGTCGTTGATCGTGAGATTGCGATCGAGCAGCCAGGCGTTGGTCGCATCCGGTTCAAACGCCACCACGGTGGTGACGGAGGCATGTTGAGCCGCATGCACCGCGTGCCAGCCGAGATTGGCGCCGACGTCTACGACGATTCCCTTCGGTCGGTTTTGCAGGTACTCGCCGATCCAGTCGGTCAATTGCGGTTCAAACCGGCCATATTTAGCGATGTGGCGGCCGATGACGTCGCGGCACTGGACGAAGAAGCGCAGCTTCGACCCTGTTGCATAGGTCTGGAACGACGTGCCTTGCGGCATCATCCAGGCGAGCAGGAGCTTCATCGATTGGAGCGGTCTGGGTATTCGGCGCATCGTCCTGATCGTATCCCGATCTCCCGGCCTCTTTGGGAGGAGATCGTCCGTACAAAGCGGGCGAGCTAAAGTCCAGACGCTGCCAAGGTCAGGCGAGGTCGGTCCTGCGGAACAGGCTGAACTGAAACGACTGCTGCGTGCCCCATGGCGTCGCATGCCTATGTTGTCGGTGGTCGGTGAGCTGGAACGCGGGAGCCAGAATCCGGCCGAGGCTTTCAGGGTCATAGCGCACCACAGGCAAGCCACTGCAGCGCTCCGGTCCGTCCAATGCAAAGGTGGCGATGATCGCGTGGCCTCCAACCTTCACCGCTTGCTTCAAGCAGTCGATATAGGCGGTACGGTCGCGCTGCTCCGTCAGGAAGTGGAACGCGGCACGATCATGCCAGATGTCGTAGGTCTTTCGCGGCTCCCACGTCGTGACGTCAGCGACGATCCAATCGACCTTTGTAGCCCGGTCCCCAAGACGGGCTCTGGCAACCTGCAGCGAAGCTTCGGATATATCGAGCACAGTCACATCCTCGAACCCATTCTCGATGAGGTTATCGATCAAACGTGAAGCACCGCCGCCGATGTCTATGATAGCGGAGGCGCGCGTCGCTCCGACCTGCATGATCAATTCGATTGAAGGAGTTGGGCTCTGTTGAAACCAGCTGACTTCGTTCTCGGACTTGCTGGTGTAGACGCTTTGCCAATGAGCCTGTCGATTCTCGCTGTGCACGGGTTTGCTCCGTTGGTCCAGCTTGCAGCCGCTGGCCCGGGTGGAGCGCAGCGCGCAACCCAGGTTACGGCATATTCACCCGGTTCCTGCCTCTTCGATCCTATCAACAAACGAAGCAAAATTCCCTAGTTTCTACAAGGACAAGCGCGGGCCGTGGCATATCCTTTGCTGGCCACCCGACTGCCCTGTTTGGTACAACGGAAAACCCCGATAAATGGTCGTTTTTGATGCATCTGAGGGCCTCCCGGCGCTCGCCTCCTCGCGCTTTGGAGGCTAGTGTCGCGCCTCGAATCGAACTTTTTTGACCGAGGCACGCTTTCATGACCATTCGCCTGCACCGCGGCGATTTGCCGGACCTGTCCCGCTACAAGGATGCCGTTGCGATCGACACCGAAACCATGGGGCTCAATCCGCATCGCGACCGGCTCTGCGTGGTGCAGATGTCGGGTGGCGACGGCACCGCCGACGTCGTGCAGGTGCCGACGGCGCCCGGCGATGCGCCGAACCTGAAGGCGCTGCTCGCCAATCCGAATATCCTGAAGATCTTCCACTTCGCGCGGTTCGACCTTGCGGCGCTCTACAATGCCTATGGGGTGATGCCGACACCGGTCTACTGCACCAAGATCGCGTCCCGCCTCAGCCGCACCTATACCGACCGTCACGGGCTGAAGGATCTGGTGCGCGAGGTGCTCAATATCGAACTGTCGAAGCAGCAACAATCGAGCGACTGGGGCGCGCCGACGCTGAGCGAGGCGCAGCTTGCCTATGCCGCGTCCGACGTGCTGCATTTGCATGCGCTGCGCGAAAAGCTCGATGCCATGCTGGCGCGAGAGGGTCGTACCGAATTGGCGAAAGCCTGTTTCGAATTCCTGCCCACCCGCGCCCGGCTCGATCTCGGCGGCTGGGAAGCCGAAGATATTTTTGCGCATTCCTGAACCTGTCCGAGGCGGGCGTGATAAGGCGTCCGTCCGCCCCGTTTCGGTCACACTCGTAACGCGAGTGTGCGGCAGTCGCGACGCGACGTCCCGGCTGCGCAATCCGGCGGTCCCGGGTAGAATGATGTAAGCCTTTGCCAGACTTCGCGCCCTTGGAGTAGCGGTGAATTCGGTCCAGACCCCAGCCTATCTAGCCGGCCTCGAGGCGCGCTTTGCCGCCGCCGAGCGCCACAGCCGGATGGTGCGGATTCTGCGCATCGCGGTGCCTGCGGCGGTGGTGCTGTCATTGCTTGCGATCGTTGGGGTGTCGGTCTTCAATCCGTTCCGCATGCTATTGCCGAAGCTGCCGGTCGACATCGGCAACCTGGTCGTCTCCGGCACCAAGATCACGATGGAATCGCCGCACCTCGCAGGCTTCTCCACCGACCAGCGCCCATACGAGCTCTGGGCCAAGGCGGCGATCCAGGACCTCACCGACCCCGATCATGTCGAGCTCCAGACCCTGCGCGCAAAGATGCTGATGGAAGACCGCACCACGGTGACCTTGGATGCGCGCACCGGCTTCTTCGACAGCAAGCAGCAGCAGCTCGACCTGCGCAAGGACATCTTCCTGCAATCGTCGACCGGCTATGAGGCCAAGCTCTCGCAAGCCTTCGTCGATATGAACAAGGGCACGGTGACGTCGGACGAGCATGTCGACGTCAAATTGCTGAACGGCACGCTGACCGCCGACAAGCTCCGGATCTACAACAACGGCGAGCTCGTGCGCTTCGAAGGCAATGTCGTGATGAATTTGATCATGGATAATCCGCCGGCCCAGGCTGAACCAGAGCCGGCGCCCGCACCTGCGCCGCCGCCACCACAGAAAACGCGCTCGGGCTCAGGCAAGTCCGCCAACACGAAATGATCTTCATGAAGCAGTTTTCTTCGCGCAGTGTTGCAACGGCGGCCTTCGTGCTCGCGATGATCGCACCGGGTTCGGTGCGCGCGCAGGGCGCAGTCTCCGGCGTGCCCAACGCCATGCAGGGCTTTACCCAGAATCGCGACCAGCCGATCCAGATCGAGGCGGCGGCGCTCGAGATGCGCGACAAGAAAAAGGAAGCGACATTCTCGGGCAATGTGAAGGTGGTACAGGGCGACACCACCATGACGTCGAAGACGCTCGTCGTGTTCTATGAATCGAGTTCGGGACAAAGCTCGCCGCCGCCGTCGAACGCCAAGGGCGCAAAATCTGCGCCGATGCAGTCGGCCCAGCCGGGGCCGGGCGGCAGCTCCTCGATCAAGCGGCTGGAGGCCAAGGGCAACGTCGTGGTCACCCAGAAAGACCAGGTCGTCACCGGGGAGACCGCGATCTTCGACACCAAGGCCAATCTCATCACCATGCTTGGCGGCGTCGTGCTGACGCAGTGCAAGAACGTGCTGCGCGGCGATCGGCTGCTGGTGGACATGACGACCGGCGTCTCGCGCGTGGAATCCGATAGCGGCAGGGTGCAGGCCCTGATCCAGCAGGGACAGGGCGGGCAAGGCGGCGGCGGGCAAGGGGGCTGCCCGCCCCCGCCCGCTAGCCCGTCTGGCGGATCGTCGTCCAGTAAGTCGAAATAAATCAATGACTTACTGAATATCTTGAGGCGGCGAGGTTGAAGCCGGCGGGGCGAGGCTGTATCTAGGCCATGATCCGGAAAAATGGGAACCGGTTTTCCGAACAGAGAGTGGACGTCCGGTGGTGGAACGCGCCAGGGGGTGGGCGAGCGATTCCGCAGGGCAGCGGCATCCATGCACATTCAAGGTTCGCGAGCGAATCGATTAGGCCGCGGGCGTAGTCCCCGGGGACACCGTGAAAGGCTGGCGAAGCGGGATGGTGGACATATTCGGCATGTTCCGAAGGCGCCCTGCGAAACGCAGTTCCGGCTTCGCGCGTTCGCGTGAGGACATCACCGCGCTCGACGATTCCTTTGGCGAGATGCTGACAAGCTCTGTCCGGGATACGCCGCCGGTGGCGCGTGCCGCCCCGATGCCCGGCCTGGAAGTGCCGCATCCGCAACCGGCGCACGAGCCGCCCAGGGAGGAGAGGTCGCGCCCGCGCGCCGCCAAGCCCGCAAAGACCAAGGCAGCCAGCGCGGCGCCGCGCCTGATCCGGCGCCCGGGCTATCTGGCTGTGCATAGCGTGGAAAAGAGTTTCGGCAGCCGCCAGGTCGTGCGCGGCGTCAGCATCTATGTCCGCCGCGGCGAGGCGGTCGGCCTGCTCGGCCCCAATGGCGCCGGCAAGACCACGGTGTTCTACATGATCACCGGGCTGATCAAGGCCGATCGCGGCGCCATCGAGCTGGATGGCCACGATGTAACGAAACTGCCGATGTATCAGCGCGCCCGCCTCGGCATCGGATATCTTCCGCAGGAAGCCTCGATCTTCCGCGGATTGTCGGTCGAGCAGAACATCCGCGCAGTGCTTGAAGTGGTCGAGCCTTCAAGGAAGAAGCGCGAGGCGGAACTCGATGCGCTGCTCGACGAGTTCAACATTACGCGGTTGCGAAAGACACCGTCGATCGCGCTATCCGGCGGCGAGCGCCGCCGCGTCGAGATCGCCCGCGCATTGGCGACGCGTCCCAATTACATGCTGCTCGACGAGCCCTTCGCCGGCATCGACCCGATCGCGGTCGGTGATATCCAGGATCTGGTCCGCCACCTGACCAATCGCGGTATCGGGGTGCTGATTACCGACCACAATGTGCGGGAAACACTCGGCCTGACCGACCGCGCCTACATCGTCTACGCCGGGGAAATCTTGACGGAAGGCAGTCCGGATGAGATCGTCAACAATCCGGATGTCCGCCGGCTTTACCTTGGCGAAGAATTCCGCCTCTAGTCCTTCTTTCCGATCCGTCAAGCCGTGTACATTGGCCTTGGACTAGGCTAAGCAAGAATCGAGCCAACTTCTTTTTTGGACCGTTCTTGCCTCCATGGCACTGACCCAGAGACTAGAGTTCCGCCAGTCGCAGTCGCTGGTAATGACGCCGCAGTTGATGCAGGCGATCAAGCTGCTGCAATTGTCCAACCTGGACCTCTCGGCCTTCGTGGAGGAGGAGCTGGAACGGAACCCGCTGCTGGAACGCAGCAGCGACGGTCCGGAACCGCCGGTGCCGGGCGAGCCTGCGATGGAGCGGCAGGAATTTTCTGATCCTGACGGTTCCAGCTATGGCGAAGCCGGTGGCGAGGCGGCGAGTTCCGCCGACGGCTTCGAGCCGGGCCAGGAAGAATGGCTGAATCGTGATCTCGGCAGCCGCGCCGAGATCGAGCAGACGCTTGATACCGGGCTCGAAAATGTCTTCTCCGAGGAGCCGGCGGAGGCTGCCGAACGTGCCGCAAAAGACGCGGCTCCGACCGCCTATACCGAATGGGGCGGCGGTGCCTCGAGCGACGAGGACTACAACCTTGAAGCCTTTGTCGCCGCCGAGCTGACGCTTGCCGACCATCTCGCCGAGCAGCTTGCGGTCGCGTTCGCCTCGCCTTCGCAGCGTATGATCGGGCAGTATCTGATCGACCTCGTCGATGAGGCCGGCTACCTGCCGCCTGACCTCGGACAGGCCGCTGAGCGGCTCGGTGCGCCGCAGCAGGAGGTCGATGCAGTGCTCTCGGTGCTGCAGAAATTCGATCCCCCCGGCGTCTGCGCGCGAAACTTGAGCGAGTGCCTGGCGATCCAGCTCCGCGAACTCGATCGCTACGACCCGGCGATGCAAGCCCTGGTCGAAAATCTCGATCTCCTCGCCAAGCGTGACATCGCATCGCTGCGGAAGCTGTGCGGCGTGGATGACGAAGACATCACCGACATGATCGGCGAGATCCGCAGGCTCGATCCGAAGCCGGGCCTGAAGTTCGGCACGTCGCGGACGCAAACCATGGTGCCGGACGTCTATGTGCGGCCGGGACCCGATGGCGGCTGGCATGTCGAGCTCAACAGCGACACCTTGCCACGCGTCCTAGTGAACCAGACCTATTATGCCGAACTGTCCAAGACGATCCGGAAGGACGGCGACAAGTCCTATTTTACGGATTGCCTGCAGAACGCGACCTGGCTGGTGCGCGCCCTCGATCAGCGGGCCCGCACCATCCTCAAGGTTGCAACCGAGATCGTGCGCCAGCAGGACGGCTTCTTCACCTACGGCGTGGCGCACCTGCGGCCGCTCAATCTGAAAGCCGTGGCGGATGCGATCCAGATGCACGAATCGACGGTGTCGCGTGTGACCGCCAACAAATATATGGCGACCAATCGCGGCACTTTCGAACTCAAGTACTTCTTCACGGCGTCGATCGCCTCCGCCGACGGCGGCGAGGCGCATTCTGCCGAAGCCGTGCGTCATCACATCAAGCAGTTGATCGACGCCGAATCGCCGTCCGCGATCCTCTCTGACGATACGATCGTGGAACGATTGCGCGCGTCGGGCATTGATATCGCCCGCCGCACCGTCGCGAAGTATCGCGAAGCGATGCGAATTCCTTCCTCGGTGCAGCGCCGCCGCGACAAACAGAGCATGCTTGGAAACGCCCTTTCAGCACCTGCTTCCTCTCCTGACCGGTCGCGCGATACCGCACCGGTGTAATTGCGTTCGCGTTAAATCGCGCTAGTCTTGGCACCCCTCCGAAGCGATCGGGGGGTTCATAGGCATAGAGGCACGCAATGACCCTTCGAATCTCGGGAAAGAGCATCTCAATCGGCGAGGCGCTTCGCGCACGCGTGAACGAGCGCACCGATGAGGTTCTGAAGAAATATTTCGACGGCAACTATTCCGGCCATATCACGCTGAGCAAGGACGGCTTCGGCTTCCGCACCGACTGTGCGCTGCACCTGGATTCCGGGATCACGCTGGAGGCGGATTCGAACGCCCCCGACGCCTATGCCAGCGCCGACGCCGCGCTCCTGATGATCGAGAAGCGCCTGCGCCGCTATAAGAGCCGGCTCAAGGACCGCTCGGCCCGCAAGGCCTACGCGGCCTCCGCCGCCCTTGCCGAGCTCAACGGCGTCCCCCTGGATGCGCCAAGCTATGTGATCGAGGCGCCGGCGGAAGGCGAAGGGGAAGTCACCGAATACAGTCCCGTGATCATCGCCGAGGCGACCACTTCGCTGAAGCGGCTGTCGGTCAGCGAGGCGGTGCTGGAATTGGACCTGACCGGCGCAGCCTGCCTGGTCTTCCAGCACGGTGGGAGCGGCCGTGTGAACATCATTTACCGCCGGGCGGACGGCAATGTGGGCTGGGTCGATCCCCCCATGGTTAATCCATGATGGTTATGCCGTTCCGCATTGACGCGCCCCGTGGCCGTCCCTATGGTCCGCCGCCTTAAGCATAGGCTCAAGGGAACTAGCCGGCGGGAGTTGGCACGGCTCATGCCTTGGAGTAGAAGCCGCCCGATCGGGATTTGGGCCAAAAAGCCGCTTCCCGATTCATCTTCTTGACGCCTGCGCCTGACAACCTATTTCGCAACTTGACGGTTCACTTCACCCTCGGAACGCCCCATGACGATTACCGATCTGGTCGCACCCGAGGCGATTCTCCCGGCGTTGAAAGTTATCAGCAAGAAGCAGGCGCTGCAGGAGCTCGCCGCGCGGGCCGCAACTCTTACGGGGCAGAACGAACGCTCGATCTTCGAGGTATTGCTGCAGCGCGAGAAGCTGGGCACCACCGCAGTCGGTTACGGCGTCGCCATTCCCCACGGTAAATTGCCGAAGCTGGAAAAGCTGTTCGGCCTGTTCGCGCGCCTGGAGCGCCCGATCGATTTCGAGGCGATGGATGGTCAGCCGGTCGACCTCATCTTCCTCCTGCTCGCCCCCGAAGGCGCCGGCGCCGATCACCTCAAGGCCCTGGCGCGCATCGCCCGCCTGTTACGCGATCAGGACGTCGCCAAGAAGCTGCGTGCCTCCCGCGACGCGCAGGCAATCTACTCGGTGCTCGCGCTGCCACCGGCAAGCGCGGCTTAGCGCTCGCACGCATTCTCCACGAGACAAAAAAATACGCGGACCATCTTCGATCGAAGACAGCCCGCGCATTTGAATTCGTATTTTGCCGCGTTCAGTCAGCCATGACATCAACGCGTCAGTGCACGCTGACGGCCTGCAGCTCGTTGCTCCAGGCGTTGGCGACCGCGGCTTCCCGGCTATCGGTCAGCATCATCGGCGTGCCGTCGGCGGCATGGAGCGCGAAGAGTTTGAGTCCCGGCGCAATCTTCGGCGCCTGGGGAAAGAGATCCGGTACATCCTCGGAACGGACCTGCTTCACATAGGCAATATGACCCTCGCCCAGATGGGCCAGCGCCTCCGGGGACACGCTATCGCGTTCTAACGTCGTACTCACTTCACTCATGGTCTCGACTCCTCTGTCGAATAAGCGGTCGAGTCCGCTCCTCGTTCCATTATTCGTGTTCGTTGATGGCGATTGTCTTAATGACCCTTTCAGGTTCCGGCCTGGCCAGATCGACCGACAACAGCCCGTTCTTCAGATCGGCGCCCAGCACCTGCATCCCCTCCGCCAGCACGAAAGTGCGCTGGAAGTGGCGCGCGGCAATGCCGCGATGGATGTATTGCCGAGCCTTGTCCTCCTGTTGGCGGCCCCGAATCACGAGCTGGTTTTCCTCAACCGTCACATCGAGTTGGTCGCGGGTAAACCCCGCCACTGCCAGCGTGATGCGCAGGCGTTCGGGCTGGCCGTTGGACCGGTCAAACCGCTCGATGTTGTATGGAGGATAGCCGTCGGCGCCTTTCACGACCCGATCGAGCGCACGCTCGATCTCGTCGAATCCCAAAAGGAACGGACTGGACAACGTTGGAACACGAGACATCCAAAGTCCTCTCGAAGCGACTTTGAGGGGCCCTTGCGGCACCCCATGCAACCGATGGGCCTCTTGCCCTCCGGTCATGAGCGAATATGGGGGCGATTCGCGGTGGGTTCAAGCACCTGTGGAATCGGGGTTAATCGGGCCAGTGCCAACCTCAAACGCCGTCATTCCGGCGCATCGCGAAGCGATGAACCCGGAATCCATTTCACCGCGAGGCTCGTGGCCCAATGGATTCCGGGTTCCCGCCGCGGGCCCCGGAATGACGGCGGAAGGGGACCTCGGCCCAAGCCTCAGCCGATCCGTTTCCGGCCATCGGCCGTGAACAGGTGCAATTTGTCGCGGGGGGCGACCGCCCGAATGCGCTCGCCGATCGCCGGGCCGGTCGCGCCGGGAACCCGGACGATGACCTCGCCGGGCGGCAGTTCGCCGGGGTTGGCGGCCACGCCCTGTTCCTCGCGCTGGCGGGTGCCGTAGACGAAGGTCTCGGCGCCGACATGCTCGATCGCCTCCACGGTGAGGCCAAGCGCGATGCCGCCGGCGACCGATTCGTTCGCGATCACGAAGTCTTCGGGCCGGATCCCGAGAATGCCGGCCTTGCCGGCACTGATATCGCCGGCGAGCTGCGACCTGAGCTCTTCGGAAGCCAGCGGCATCAGGTTCATCGGCGGCGCGCCGATGAAGGCGGCCACGAAGGTCGTTGCCGGCTTCTGGTAGATTTCGAGCGGATTGCCGATCTGCTCGACCAAGCCGCCGTTCATCACGACGAGAATATCGGCGAGCGTCATCGCCTCAAGCTGGTCATGGGTGACGTAGATCGAGGTCGTGTTCAGCCGGCGCTGCAATTTGCGGATCTCGACACGCATCGCGATGCGCAGCTTGGCATCTAAGTTCGACAGCGGCTCGTCGAACAGGAACACCTTCGGCTGCCGCACGATCGCGCGCCCCATCGCAACGCGCTGCCGCTGGCCGCCGGAGAGCTGCCGCGGTTTGCGGTCGAGCATCGCGGCAAGCTCGAGGATGCGCGCGGCTTCCTCGACGCGCGTCCTGATCTCCGCCTCCGGCATGCGGCGGTTGCGCAGGCCGTAGGCCATGTTGTTGTAGACGCTCATATGCGGATAGAGCGCGTAGTTCTGGAACACCATGGCGATGTCGCGATCGGCGGGCTCGACCCGGTTGACCACGCGGCCGCCGATGTCGATCTCGCCGCCGGTGATGGTCTCCAGTCCCGCCACCATGCGCAGCAGCGTCGACTTGCCGCAGCCGGACGGGCCGACCAGCACGCAGAACTGGCCGTCGCCGACCTCGAAATCGATGCCCTTGATCGCTTCGAAGCCGCCCGGATAGGTCTTGCGGACGCTGCGGAGGGTGACGTTAGCCATGTCTCACTTTTCCGTCTCCACCAGTCCGCGTACGAACAGCTTCTGCATCACTACGATCACGAACACCGGCGGCAGCATCGCGAGCACGGCAGTCGCCATCACCACGGGCCATTCGGTCAGCGCGTCGCTGGTGGTGATCATCTTGCGGATGCCGATCTGGATCGTCTGCATGTCGTCGCGCGTGGTGATCAACAGCGGCCAGAGATATTGATTCCAGCCGAGGATGAAGAGGATGACGAACAGCGCCGCCATGTTGGTGCGCGACAGCGGCAACAGCGTATCCCAGAAGAACCTGAGCGGCCCTGCGCCGTCGATCCGCGACGCCTCGAGCAACTCCTCGGGGACGGTCATGAAGAACTGGCGGAACAGCAGGGTCGCGGTGGCGGATGCGATCAGCGGCAGCGCGAGGCCGGCATAGCTGTCGAGCAGATGCAGGTCGGCGACGGTCTTGTAGGTCGGATAGATCCGCACCTCGACCGGCAGCATCAGCGTGATGAAGATCAGCCAGAACATCGTCATCCGGAACGGAAAGCGGAAATAGACGACGGCATAGGCCGAGATGATCGAGACCGCGATCTTGCCGAATGCGATCAAGAGCGCCATCACCAGCGAGTTGAGCAGCATGGTGCCGACCGGCTCGCGGGTCGAGCCGCTCGTGCCGACGAAAATGGTCTGGTAGTAGGTCTGAAGGAAATGTCCGCCGGGCAGGAGCGACATCTGGCCGTTGGCGATCGCGGCGTTTTCCTGGGTGGACGCAACGATGGCGAGATAGACCGGAAACGCGACGATCGCGATCCCGATCCACAGGATCGCATGCGCGACGTAGCGCTGGATGCCTTCCTGCTCGACCATCAGTAGGTCACCTTGCGCTCGACGAAGCGGAACTGCACTGCCGTGAGGCCGATGACGATGATCATGAGGATCACCGACTGCGCCGCCGAGCCGCCGAGGTTGCCGCCGAGCAGGCCGTCGACATAGACCTTGTACACCATCGTCTCGGTGGCCTTCGCCGGTCCGCCGCGCGTCATCGTGTCGATGATGCCGAACGTGTCGAAGAAGGCGTAGACGATGTTGACGACCAGGAGGAAGAAGATGGTCGGCGACAGCAGCGGGAACGTCACCGTCCAGAACCGCCGCATCGGGCGCGCGCCGTCGATCGCGGCCGCCTCAAGCACGCTTCTCGGAATGCTCTGCAGGCCAGCGAGGAAGAACAGGAAATTGTAGGAAAGCTGCTTCCAGGCGGCGGCGAGAATGATCAGGAGCGCGGCCTGATTGCCGTCGAGCAGCGGATTCCAGTCGATGCCCATGCTGCGCAATCCCCGCGCCAGGATCCCGAGCGAGGGGTGCAGCATGAACACCCAGAGCACGCCGACCACCGGCGGAGCGACCGCATAGGGCCAGATCAGGAGCGTGCGATACAGCGTTCCGCCGCGCAGCGGCTTGTCGGCCATCACAGCCAGCAGCAGCGCAAACGACAGCGACGAGAACGCGATGGCGAAGGAGAAAACGAAAGTCCTGACGATCGCCGCCCAATAATCCGGCTGGCTCAGGATGTCCTGGTAGTTCTCGAACCAGACGAAACTGGTCGAGAGCCCGAACGCATCCTGAAGCAGGAAGGATTGCACCACGGCCTGCGCGGCCGGCCAATAGAAGAAGATCAGGACGATCGCGAGCTGCGGCGCGACCAGCGCAAAAGGCAACAGCTTCGACTGGAAAACCGACTGCTTCTGCATGACACCCCAGATTCGCCGTCGTCCCGGCTCAAGGCCGGGACGACGATATCAGAATGAAGCGAGAGATCTCAGCGTACAGCGGTTTTTTCAAACTGCCGGAGCATCTGGTTGCCGCGCTCGACGGCGGCATCGAGCGCCTGCTTGGCCGTCTTCTTGCCGGCCAGCGCCTGCTCGATCTCTTCGGCCCAGAGGTCACGAAGCTGGACCATGTTGCCAAGGCGCAGGCCGCGCGAGTTCTCGGTCGGCTCCTTGTTGGTGAGCTCCTTCAGCGGGGTCTCCAGATAAGGCTGATCCTTGTAGAAGCCCTCTGCCTTCGCTTTCTCGTAGGCGGCCTTGGTGATCGGCAGATAGCCGGAGGCCTTGTGGATCTCGACCTGGCGGTCGGTATCGGAGAGGAAGGCAAGGAACTTGGCGACGCCCTTGTATTCCGCAGGCGTCTTGCCGCCCATCACCCACAGCGAGGCCCCGCCAATGATCGAATTTTGCGGCGCGCCCTTGGCGTCGGGATAGTAGGGCATCGGTGCGTTGGTCCAGTTGAACTTGGCCTGCGACTTCACATTGCCGAAGAAGGCCGACGAGGTCAGGAAGATCGGGCACTCGCCCGACGTGAAGCGGCCCTCGCCGGCGTTGGTGCGGCCGGAATAGTCGTAGGTCTTGTCCTTCTGCAGCTCGACCAGATTTTCGAGATGCTTGACCTGCAGCGGTCCGTTGAACTGCAGCACGGTGTCAAAGCCGTCGAGCCCGTTGGCCTTGCTGGCCAGCGGCACGTTGTGCCAGGCCGAGAGCTGCTCGAGATTGACCCAGGTCGCCCAGGCGTTGGAGAAGCCGCAATTGCTGTAGCCGGCGGCCTTCAATTTTTTTGCGGCGGCGAACACGTCCGGCCAGGTCTTCGGAATCTCGGCGATATCAGCCTTCTTCAGGGCGTCGAGATTGACCCACATCACCGTCGAGGACGAGTTGAAGGGGAAGGACAGCATCTCGCCTTTCGAGGTCGAGTAGTAGCCGGTGATCGCAGGCAGGTAGCTGCTCGTATCGAATTTCTCGCCGGCCTCCTGCATCAGCTTATAGACCGGCTTGATCGCGCCGGTGGCCGCCATCATGGTGGCGGTGCCGACCTCGAAGACCTGCATGATGTGGGGCGCGTTGCCGGCGCGGAACGCGGCAATGCCGGCATTCATTGTATCAGCATAGCCGCCCTTGTAGGTCGGAACGACCTTGTACTCGCTTTGCGATGCATTGAAGTCATTGGCGAGCTTGACCACGACGTCGTTGTTGCCGCCGGTCATGGCGTGCCACCACTGGATCTCGGTCACCGCAAATGCCGGCGAAGCGCCGAATGCCAGTGCGACCGCGATTGCCGCTGCAGCGCCGAACTGTCGAAAAGCCATCAAAACCCCTCCCATTGAGCCGCCATCTCCGCCGGTTGCGCTAACAGCGCGGAATGACGTGCAAATGACCTATAAGCGAAGATCAGGGTACCGGGGAAGCCGGCGAAAGGTAGAAACCACTAACAGCGCCGATGACGGCGCCCCGAACGTCGGGGGCCGGCGCTGGCTTTAGCCGTCATTCCTGGGCACGCCAACGGGTCCGCGCAAGGCGCGGCCCGATGACAGGCTCTGCGTGAGCTATGATGTGCAATTGCACATCAGAGAATCCATTCATCCACATCGTTTGTGGCCCGATGGATTCCGGGCCTGCGCCTTCGGCGCATCCCGGAATGACGAGCACGTAGCCTGGACAGATCAGCGCTTCCGCTCGGGCCCGCAGACCACGCCCTTGGCGATGAGCTCCTCGACTTCTGCCTGCGAATAGCCGAACTCGCCGAGCACCTCGGCGGCGTGCTGGCTGAACTTCGGCGGAGTGCGGCGCAGGCTGGGCTTGGTGCGTTCCAGCCGGACGGGCGAGGCGACGCCCTTGTACCAATCCTTCTCGATGATATCGCCGCGATAGATCGTGTGCGGGTTGGTCAGCGCCTGGTCGATCTTCTGCACCGGGCCCGCCGGCAGGCCGGCCGCGAGCAGGCGGTTGCACAGCGGCTCGGCCTCATACTGGCTGAACACCGCGGCAAGCTCGGCACGCAACGCGTCGCGGTTGGCGATGCGATCCTTATTGCGGGCAAAGCGCGGATCAGTGCCGAGCTCGGGCTTGCCGATCTCCTTGGCCAGTTTGCGGAAGGTGCCGTCATTGCCGACGCCGATGAAGATGTTGTCGGTCTTGGTCGGGAAGATCGCGTAAGGAACGAGATTGGGATGCTCGTTGCCGGTGAGGCCAGGCGGCTTGCCGTGCATGAAATAGTTGGCCGTGTGCGGATGCATGATCGCAAGGCCGGTTTCATACAGCGTGGTCTCGAGGAACTGGCCGAGGCCGGAGCGCTGCCGCTCCGACAGCGCCATCAGGATGCCGATCGCCGCATAGAGCCCGGTGGTGATGTCGACCAGCGGCACGCCGATCCGCATCGGGCCGCTTTCCGGCGAGCCGGTGGCGGCGATCATGCCGGTCATGGCCTGGATGATCGCATCATAGCCGGGATTGCCGCCGCGCGGGCCGTCGGCGCCGAAGCCGGAAATCCGGCAATGCACCAGGCGTGGGAATTTCGCGCGTAGCACGTCGTTGCCGATGCCCCATTTGTCGAGCGTGCCCGGCTTGAAATTCTCGATCAGGACGTCGGCGCCTTCGAGCAGCTTCATCAGCACGGCACGGCCGCCTTCGGAGGCAAGGTCGAGCCCGATGGAGCGCTTGTTGCGGTTGATGCCGACGAAATAGGCCGCATCCTCCTCATGAAAGGGAGGGCCCCAGTCGCGCACTTCGTCGCCGGCGGGCGGCTCGACCTTGATCACGTCGGCGCCGTGGTCGGCGAGAATCTGGGTGCAATAGGGACCGCCGAGCACGCGCGTCAGATCGATCACGCGCAGGCCGGCCATCGCGCCTGCGACCGCTTCTGAACTCATGGGAAACCTCAAGTCAAACAGATGGAGGGCTCGCCAGAGCTAGCGGTCTTCGAACGCGGCGGCAATGCCCTATCGCGCGTGGGGGCATGCCGTCACCGATCGCAACGCGAATAGCCCGCCGCGAAAAATCAGCGGGCTATTCCGCCATACGGATTACACCACGTTCAGGCGTACATCGACATTGCCGCGCGTGGCGTTGGAATAGGGGCACACCTGGTGGGCCTTCTCCACCAGCGCCTCTGCATCCGCGCGCGGGAGCCCGGGCAGGGAGATGTCGAGCGCGATATCGAGGCCGAAGCCGCCTTCGGAGCGCGGTCCGATACCGACCGTCGAGGTCACCGAAGCGTCGGCGGGCACCTTCGGGCCGCCCTGCGAGGCCACGAACTTCATCGCGCCGATGAAGCAGGCGGCGTAGCCGGCCGCAAAGAGCTGCTCGGGATTGTTGCCGGCGCCGCCGCCACCGCCGAGCTCCTTCGGGGTGGTGAGCTTGACGTCGAGCGCGCCATCGAGCGTTGCGGCATGGCCGTCGCGGCCGCCGGTGGCCTTTGCGCTGGTCTTGTAGAGCACGTTCACGGACATGGGGTGTCTCCCTCATCAATGGTTTCGACGCCACTTATATTGCAGACAATTAGATTGCGCACAATATAAAACGCATGGCCTCACATTTAATTGTTCGCAATTGAATGTGCGGCCGCACCGGCCCACAATGAACCTAGATTCTGACGAGGCTGAGAAATGGCACGGAAACAATTGGCGGTCGCGGACCAGCCGCTACGGCTCGACAATCAAATCTGCTTTGCGATCTATTCGGCCGCGCACGCGTTCAACCGCGTCTACAAGCCGCTATTGGACCGGCTCGGCCTGACCTATCCGCAATACCTGGTGATGCTGGTGCTATGGGAGAAGGACGGTGTTCCGGTCAAGGATATCGGCGAGCGGCTGTTCCTGGATTCCGGCACGCTGACGCCGCTGCTCAAGCGGCTGGAAGCGGCGCAGTTCATCAAGCGCACACGTAGCAAGGAGGACGAGCGGCAGGTGCTGATCGCGCTGACGCCGCAGGGGCAGGCGCTGAAGGAAAAGGCGAGAGCAGTGCCGCAGCAGGTCCTGGTTGCTTCGGCCTGCTCGATCCCCGAACTCTCGGCGATGAAGAACGAGATCGTCGCGCTGCGAGACAGGCTGAATGCGGCGGTGGGGGAGTGAGGGGGATCAGAGGCGCTTCTTGGCGAAGGCTCGGCCGGAGTGGGACTTGAGATATTTCTCGAAGGCGAGCGCTTTGTACTTATCGGGGAAGGCGCAGTACCAGATCAGTTGCCATGGCTTGAACTTGGCGGTGTGCGCGGACCTGCCGGCATTGTGTTCCGGAAAGCGCCGTTTCAAATCCGCAGTGGCGCCGATGTATTCCTGGTCCGGGAAATTGATGCTGCGGATGATGTAGACGTACCACATCAGGAATGTCTGGTAGGAGGTCTACGAGCGGCGTCCTGGGCAGCCCGTCTTCGCCCTTCGGGCTTCGCGCGGCTGCGCCACGCGTAGCCCGAAGGGCGAAGCGTGGTGGAGCCAGGCGGGATCGAACCGCCGACCTCTTGCATGCCATGCAAGCGCTCTCCCAGCTGAGCTATGGCCCCTTAAGGGATCGCGAGCCGCATCCGACTCGCGCGGAGAGACCCAGAACACAGTTCTGGATCGATCTCAAGTCTCTTCATCGCCTCCGACGTCGCCAATGATGTCCGTGACGTCCTCATCGCCTTCTTCTTCGTCGGCAATGAAGGTGGAATCATCATCGTCATCGTCTTCGAGGGTCTCGTCGATCTCGATGTCGTCCTCGGATTCGGGAACGACGGCCTTGACCTTGCCGGTGTTCTCCTCGGCGTCGGCCTCCTCGAGCGAGACCAATTCTTCGGCCTCCGCGGGCTCCGGCATATCCGCAGCGGTGGTGGCCGCAGCGGCGCTGGCGCCACGGGTTGTGCGCGGCGGCGCCACGGGGGCGATCGGCACGACTTCGCCGGTGTAAGGCGAGATAACCGGGTTCTTGTTCAGATCATAGAACTTCTTGCCCGTGGTCGGGCAAATGCGTTTGGTTCCGAGGTCGGACTTGGCCACGTGGTGATCCCAGGAATTTTCTGAAAAGCGGTGCTTCACTTGGCTAGTTGAGGGGCCGCTGTCAATAGCGGTTTGCGGGCATTTGTCACCGGGTGACGCCGGGGGTTCGATATGTTACCTGCCGCGCCGCGAGAGGACGTTATCTTGGCCCATTCCGACCACCAGAACCCCGAAAGAACCCCCTCCAAGACCCCCCTGGAGGCCCGCGCGAGCGGTCCCCTGAGCGGCAAGGCCCGCGTCCCCGGCGACAAGTCGATCTCCCACCGGGCCCTGATCCTGGGCGCGCTGGCGGTCGGCCAAAGCCGGATTTCCGGGCTGCTTGAGGGCGAGGACGTGCTCAATACCGCCAAATCGATGCGGGCGCTCGGAGCCGAGGTCGAGCGTACCGGCCCGTTTGCCTGGTCAGTCCGGGGCGTCGGTGTCGGGGGCTTCGCGGAGCCTGCCGGGCCGCTCGATTTCGGCAATTCCGGCACCGGCTGCCGGCTGGTGATGGGAGCGGTTGCCGGCTGTCCGATCACGGCGATCTTCGACGGCGATGCCTCGCTCCGCTCGCGGCCGATGCGGCGGATCCTCGATCCCTTGGAACTGATGGGCGCGAGGGCGGGGGACATGAGAGAGGGCGGCCGGCTGCCATTAACGCTGCATGGCGCCCGCAACCCGGTGCCGATCGTCTACAAGACCCCTGTCGCCTCGGCCCAGATCAAGTCCGCGGTGCTGCTGGCGGGGCTGGCAGCGCCCGGTGTCACCACGGTGATCGAGCAGGAGGCCAGCCGCGATCACACCGAGCTGATGCTGAAGCATTTTGGCGCCGTGCTCACCTCGAGCAAGGAAGGTAGCCACGGCCGCCGGATCGCGCTGACCGGCCAGGGCGAACTGCACGGCGCCGAGGTCGTCGTTCCCGCCGATCCCTCCTCGGCCTCGTTCCCGGTCGTGGCGGCGCTGGTCGTTGGCGGCTCCGATATCGTGCTGCCCGACGTCATGACCAATCCGCTGCGCACCGGACTGTTCACCACGCTGCGCGAGATGGGCGCCTCGATCGAGGAGGACGAGTTGCGCATGGACGGCGGCGAGCCGATGGCGCGCCTGCGCGTAGGTGCTTCCAAATTGCGCGGGGTCGAGGTGCCGCCGGAACGCGCGCCGTCGATGATCGACGAATATCTGGTGCTCGCGGTGGCGGCCGCTTACGCCGAGGGCACCACCATCATGCGCGGCCTGCAGGAATTGCGCGTCAAGGAATCCGATCGCCTCGAAGCCACCGCCGACATGCTGCGTGTCAACGGCGTCAAGGTCGAGATTTCCGGCGACGATTTGATCGTCGAGGGCAAGGGCCATGTGCCCGGCGGCGGCGTGGTCGCCACCCACATGGATCATCGCATCGCGATGTCGGCGCTGGTGATGGGGCTCGCCGCCGACCGGCCGGTGACGATCGACGACACCGCCTTCATCGCCACCAGTTTCCCGGATTTCATTCCGATGATGCGCTCGCTCGGCGCGGAGTTTTCATGATCATCGCTATCGACGGGCCGGCCGCATCCGGCAAGGGTACGCTGGGAAAGAGGCTCGCCGCCCACTATGGCTACCGCCATCTCGACACCGGGGTGATTTATCGCGCAGTGGCGAAGGCGCTGCTTGATGCCGGTGCCGATCTCACCGATGAGCCGCGGGCGATCAAGGCGGCGATGGAACTCGACCCCGAGAAATTCGGCCATCCCGAGCTGAAGACGCAGCGGATCGGCGATGCGGCTTCCGTGGTCTCGGCGATCCCGAAAGTGCGCGAGGCGCTGGTCAATTTCCAGCGCCAGTTCGCCGCCGATCCGCCCGGCGCGGTGCTTGACGGGCGCGACATCGGGACCGTGATCTGCCCGCATGCCGATGTGAAGATCTTTGTCGTCGCCGATCCGCGTGTGCGGGCGCGGCGGCGGACGCTGGAGGCCCGCGCGCGCGGCGAGGACGCTGACGAGGCCGCGGTGCTGGCCGATATTCTCAAGCGCGACGAGCGCGACAAGAACCGCCCGGTGGCCCCACTGAAGGCGGCGCCAGATGCGCATACGCTGGATAATTCCGATCTCGATATCGAGGCCGGCGTGCGCGCCGCGATCGACATTGTCGAAGCGGTGCGCGCGGCGCGTGGACTGGTCTAGCGCGTCGAGGATTCCTGGTCAGCCAGGCCGGAGGAAGACTGTGCAGCCGAAAAGGTCCGCATCGACGCCGCCGCGCCAGGCATCGCGGCGATGGCATGGCCGAGTGCGAACGCGGCAACGACGGCCAGGGCGATCACGCTTTTCATGGTCGTTCCCCTGTCTCTTGGGTGGGCCGGCACTATGCGCGGGCTCACTTAAGCCCGGGTTCCGCCACAAGCCCTGCCAGATGCCTTTCGCGCAACACAGTCAATTATTGTTCAAATGCAGTCCGGCATTGTTAAGGCTTGTGTCAGCATTAAAGCCCCGCAAATCGGGCATTTCCGGCTTGCCGAAAATAGCGGTGGATATTATATCAGCAGGGTCCGTGCCGCCATCGACTATGTCGGGGCCGCCCGAGCGGGCCGGCAGCGGGGTATGAGTCCCGGCCGATATTGGAGGAGCGCCCGCTCCATCGGTTCCTGATGTCGATCCTTCGTTTCCGGGCTCGGACATCTACGTCACGCGTATTCTTTCGCAAAACCGGTTTCCACTTTTGCGGAATGCGCGCCATCAACGTATCGAACATGTGGCTTGCTGCCGGCCCGCTTTTGCGCACTCGCGCAAGGAGCGGTCGTCAGGATTTGCGGACCTGACACCACATGCGCGGTGCGCCCTTAACCCGAACGGCCGGCAAGACACCCGCATCTGGAGAACATATGGCTTCGAATACTGCTGCTTCCTATAGTCCTACCCGCGACGATTTCGCCGCGATGCTCGATGAATCCTTTGCCGGCGGCAATCTGCAGGAGAGCTCGGTCGTCAAGGGCAAGGTGGTTGCCATCGAAAAGGACATGGCCGTCATCGATGTCGGCCTGAAGACCGAAGGCCGCGTGGCGCTGCGCGAATTCGCCGGCCCCGGCCGCGAAAGCGATCTCAAGGTCGGCGACGAGGTCGAGGTGTTCCTCGACCGCATCGAGAATGCGCTGGGCGAAGCGGTGCTGTCCCGCGACAAGGCGCGGCGTGAGGAGAGCTGGGGCAAGCTCGAGAAGGCGTTCCAGAACAACGAGAAGGTCACCGGCGTCATCTTCAACCAGGTCAAGGGCGGCTTCACGGTCGATCTCGACGGTGCGGTGGCCTTCCTGCCGCGCTCGCAGGTCGATATCCGTCCGATCCGCGACGTCGCGCCGTTGATGAACAATTCGCAGCCGTTCCAGATCCTCAAGATGGATCGCCGCCGCGGCAACATCGTGGTGTCCCGCCGCACCGTGCTGGAAGAGACCCGCGCCGAGCAGCGCCAGGAGCTGGTGCAGAACCTCGAAGAGGGTCAGGTGATTGACGGCGTGGTCAAGAACATCACCGATTACGGTGCGTTCGTGGACCTCGGCGGCATCGACGGCCTGCTGCACGTCACCGATATCGCATGGCGCCGCGTCAATCACCCGACCGAGGTGCTCTCAATCGGCCAGACCGTGAAGGTCAAGATCATCAAGATCAACCACGAGACGCACCGCATCTCGCTGGGCATGAAGCAGCTCCTGGACGATCCGTGGCAGGGCATCGAGGCGAAGTATCCGCTTGGTGCCCGCTTCACCGGCCGCGTCACCAACATCACCGACTACGGTGCGTTCGTCGAGCTCGAGCCTGGTATCGAAGGCCTGATCCACGTCTCCGAGATGTCGTGGACCAAGAAGAACATGCATCCCGGCAAGATCGTCTCCACCTCGCAGGAAGTCGAGGTGCAGGTGCTCGAAGTCGATTCGGTCAAGCGCCGCATCTCGCTCGGCCTCAAGCAGACCATGCGCAACCCCTGGGAAGTCTTCGTCGAGAAGCATCCGGTCGGTTCGGTGGTCGAGGGCGAGGTCAAGAACAAGACCGAGTTCGGCCTGTTCCTGGGTCTCGAAGGCGATGTCGACGGCATGGTGCACCTGTCCGATCTCGACTGGAAGCTTCCGGGCGAGCAGGTGATCGACAACTTCAAGAAGGGCGACCTGGTGAAGGCTGTCGTGCTCGACGTCGATGTCGAGAAGGAGCGCATCTCGCTAGGCGTCAAGCAGCTCGAGGGCGATCCCTTCGCCGAGCCGGGCGACGTTAAGAAGGGCGCGGTCGTGACCTGCGAAGTGCTCGAAGTGAAGGAGAGCGGCGTCGAGGTGAAGATCTCCGGCACCGACTTCACCACCTTCATCAAGCGCTCGGAACTCGCCCGCGACCGCAACGATCAGCGCGCCGAACGTTTCGCCGTCGGCGAGAAGGTCGATGCGCGGGTGATCCAGTTCGACAAGAAGGCCCGCAAGGTGCAGGTCTCGATCAAGGCGCTGGAAGTGGCCGAAGAGAAGGAAGCCATCGCGCAGTACGGGTCCTCGGATTCGGGCGCGACGCTCGGCGACATTCTCGGCACTGCACTCAAGAATCGTGCCAACGAGAAGTGAGCACTTGCTTTCTTCGTCGCATCATCAAGCCCCGGCTTCGGCCGGGGCTTTTTTGTTCAGGGGCTACGGCCGCGTATCTCGGCGTATTCCATCCGTGCTACGCTTGTAACTCTATGCCAGCCTTGTTTTCTTCATATTGCACCGCAATTGATGTATTTTGATAACCTCTCCGTCATCCTGTGATTGCAAGAACGCGTTGAGCTCTTTTGGAGATTTTCGATGTCGCTTGATTCAGACGTGATCGTCGATCGTCGTCGGATTCGCCGCAAGCTGACCTTCTGGCGCGTCGCGGCCGCGGTGGTTGCGATCGCGGCCCTTGTCGGCGTCGGCGTGATCGTCGCGGGTGGGCGCGGCTCGCTGACGGCGGCGGGATCGATCGCGCGCATCAATATCGAGGGCCTGATCCGCAGCGACCAGGATCGTGTCGAGGCGCTGGAGCGGCTCGAGAAGTCGCAAGCTGCGGCCGTCATCGTCCATATCAATTCGCCCGGCGGCACCACCGCCGGTTCCGAGCAGCTTTACGACGCGCTGACGCGGCTGAAGGCGAAGAAGCCGTTGGTCGTCGTGGTCGAGGGATTGGCGGCGTCCGGCGGTTACATTACCGCGATTGCCGCGGACCACATCGTCGCGCAGCAGAGCTCGCTGGTCGGCTCGATCGGCGTGTTGTTCCAGTTCCCGAATGTCAGCGAACTCCTGAAAACCGTGGGCGTGAAGGTCGAGGAGATAAAGTCCTCGCCGCTGAAAGCCGCGCCCAACGGCTTCGAGCCAACCAGCCCGGAAGCGCGCGCCGCGATCGATGCGCTGGTGAAGGATTCCTATGCCTGGTTCCGCGGCCTCGTGAAGGAGCGACGCGGCATGGATGATGCCCTGCTTGAAAAGGTTGCGGACGGGCGTGTCTTCACCGGCCGGCAGGCGGTGGAATTGAAGCTCATCGATCAGCTCGGCGATGAGAGGGCTGCGGTCGCCTGGCTGGTTCAGGAGAAGAAGATCAAGAGCGAATTGCCGGTCCGCGACTACAAGCTCAATCCGCGCTTCGGTGATCTGACATTCCTGCGCACGGCCGCTTCGGTCACGCTTGATGCATTTGGTTTGAGCGCGATTGCGCGCCGCATTGAGCAGGCCGGCCTGGTCCAGGCAGTCGATCGGTTCGGCATGGATGGCTTGCTGGCGCTTTGGCAGCCGTCGGGGAGCAATTGAGATGCGCACAATCGGTCTCCGGCCGCACTCCCGTATTGCGGGAATCGCGAAAAGCCGGTCCCGGGCCATTTGTCACGGCTCTTCATCGGCGCCAAAAGTGATTTAGCGTCTTGACAGTTCAAGGCATTTTCACGGAAATGGATATCCGCAAGGTCCCGGGCCACACTCTCGATGATCAAATCCGAACTTGTTCAGCGTATCGCCGAGCACAACCCGCATCTCTACCAGCGGGATGTCGAGAACATCGTCAATGCGATCCTCGATGAGATCGTGGCTGCGCTGGCGCGCGGCGATCGGGTTGAGCTGCGTGGATTCGGCGCATTCTCCGTGAAGCATCGTCCGGCGCGGGCCGGCCGCAATCCGCGAACGGGCGCGCATGTGCCGGTCGATCAGAAGAGCGTTCCGTTCTTCAAGACCGGCAAGGAAATGCGCGAGCGCCTGAACCGCGACAGCGATGCCAGCGGCGGCAACTCGCCGGAATCGAGCGCCTGATCTCGCGGAGTTCGCTGGCGCATCCGCGTCTCCGGTTGCTATAGATCGGCACGCGATTGTCGGCCGATGCGAGGGATGGTGATGCGAAAGTTCTTCACGACGCTGCTCGTCATCCTGCTTGGCCTGTTCTTCATCATCTTCGCTGTTGCGAACCGTCACCTGGTGACGGTTTCATTCGATCCGTTCAATTCGACCACTCCGACGGTGGCGATAACGCTGCCGTTGTTCCTCGTGCTCATTATCGTGGCGATCCTGGGCGTGCTCGCGGGCGGGGTGGCGACCTGGTTCCAGCAGCATCGCTGGCGCCGCGCGGCGCGACAGCATGAGGCTGACGCCCGGCAGGCCCGGGCGGAGCTGGCCGATCTGCGGGCGACCTTGGCCGCAGCTCAAGCCGAACGGCGTCGCCTCACAGCCCCATCAAATGGCGGTTCAGCGGGGGTCGTCGGGCGAGACAAGCAGGGCGCGACGTTGTAGAACCCGCCCCGTCCGTGCCGGAGCTGCAAGTTTCGGCCGTTGCAGCGCTCCTGAGAGACCATGTCCCTGCTCGTCAAAATCTGCGGCCTGTCCACGCGCGAGACGCTCGACGTCGCGCTCGATGCCGGTGCCGACATGGTTGGCTTCGTGTTCTTTCCGCCCTCGCCGCGGCATCTCTCGCTCGAGACCGCGCGGGAGCTCGGCCGGCAGGCGAAAGGCCGTGCCGTGAAGGTGGCGCTCACCGTCGATGCGGATGACGCCACCCTCGAAAACATCGTCGAGACGCTGCAGCCCGACATCCTGCAACTGCACGGCAAGGAGACGGTGGCGCGCGTGCGCGACATCAAGCAGAGGTTCGGCCTGCAAGTGATGAAGGTGCTCGCCGTCGAAACGGCGGCCGATCTCGCGCCGCTCGCAGGCTATGCCGCCGTCGCCGACCGCATCCTGTTCGACGCGCGGGCCCCGAAGGGCGCGACCCGGCCGGGCGGGCTCGGGGCGGTGTTCGATTGGCACGTGCTGGAACAGCTCGAGCTTGCATTGCCCTTCATGGTCTCAGGCGGGCTCAATGCCGACAATGTCGCTGAGGCCGTCCGTGTCACCCGTGCCGGCGGCGTCGATATTTCGTCCGGCGTCGAACGGTCGCCCGGCATCAAGGATCCCGAGCTGATCCGCGCTTTCATCCGCGCCGCGCGTGGCGTCCCTTCACCTCTCCCCGTTCACGGGGAGAGGTCGGATCGCGTTAGCGATCCGGGTGAGGGGGAGTCTCCGCGATCACAACTGCTAGCGAATTTGCGGCGAGAGCCCCTCACCCCGACCCTCTCCCCGCAAGAGCGGGGCGAGGGAGTAGAGACAGCGCGCCCGCGCGCGCCACAGAAGAATTGATGGTTCGATGAGCCCAGCACTACCCAACTCTTTCCGCAGCGGTCCCGACGAGCGCGGGCATTTCGGCATTTTCGGCGGACGTTTCGTCGCGGAAACGCTGATGCCGCTGATCCTCGACCTCGAAAAAGCCTATGCCGAGGCCAAGGCCGATCCTGCCTTCCAGAAGGAGATGGACGGCCATCTGAAGCACTATGTCGGGCGGCCGTCGCCGCTCTATTTCGCCGAGCGGCTGACCGAGCATCTCGGCGGCGCAAAAATCTATTTCAAGCGCGAGGAGCTCAACCACACCGGCTCGCACAAGGTCAACAATGTGCTTGGCCAGATCATGCTGGCGCGCCGCATGGGCAAGAAGCGTATCATCGCCGAGACGGGCGCCGGCCAGCACGGCGTCGCCACCGCGACGCTGTGCGCGCGGTTCGGGCTCGAATGCGTGGTCTATATGGGCGCGGTCGATGTCGCGCGGCAGCAGCCCAACGTGATCCGCATGGAGATGCTGGGCGCCAAGGTGGTCCCGGTGCAGTCGGGCGCGCGCACCCTGAAGGATGCGATGAACGATGCGCTGCGCGATTGGGTCACCAATGTGCACGACACATTCTACTGCATCGGCACGGTGGCTGGCCCGCATCCCTATCCGATGATGGTGCGCGACTTCCAGTCGATCATCGGCATCGAAACGCGCCAGCAATTGCAGGAGGTCGAGGGCCGCCTGCCGGATTCGCTCGTCGCCTGCATCGGCGGCGGCTCCAATGCGATGGGGCTGTTCCATCCCTTCCTCGACGATCCCTCGGTCGAGATCTTCGGCGTCGAAGCCGCCGGTCACGGACTGACGCAATTGCATGCGGCGTCGATCGCGGGTGGCCGGCCCGGCGTGCTGCATGGCAACCGCACCTATCTGTTGATGGACGAAGACGGCCAGATCCAGGAGGCACATTCGATCTCGGCCGGCTTGGACTATCCCGGCATCGGCCCCGAGCACGCCTGGCTACACGAGACCGGCCGCGTCAACTATCTCTCGGCGACCGATGAGGAAGCGCTGGAAGCCTTCCAGTTGCTGTCGCGGCTCGAAGGCATCATCCCGGCGCTCGAGCCCGCACATGCCATCGCCAAGGTGATGGAGCTCGCACCGAAGCGGCCCAGGGATCACCTGATGGTGGTCAACCTCTCCGGCCGCGGCGACAAGGACGTGCCGCAAGTCGGCGACATCTTGAAGGGCCGAAACAAGTGACCTCTCGCCGCCGCTCCCTTTCTGACCTCTCCCCGCAGGGGAGAGGTCGGCTGCGCAGCAGCCGGGTGAGGGGTCTCTCCGCTCACTCGAACCGAAGTGAGGTTTCGATCATCTCAAGCACCCCGTCGAGATTCTCATATACGTCCGTATTCGAGACGCGCACGACGAGGAAGCCGCAGGCTTCGAGAACCTTTGTTCGCGCCTCGTCGTACTTGATCTCTGAGTCCCTGGAATGGGTCGCTCCGTCGACCTCGACGATCAATTTCCCATCGAGCGTGACGAAATCGACGATGTACCGATCGATTGGATGCTGGCGGCGGAATTTCCATCGCGCCAGCTTCCTGTTGCGCAATGCCTGCCAAAGTTTGGCCTCGGCGCTGGTCTGCGACGCGCGGAGGCTTCGTGCTCTTGCCTTGAACCTCTCCATCCCCCTCACCCGGCTGCTGCGCAGCCGACCTCTCCCCGGAGGGGAGAGGTATAGCACAGCGAATGCCGCGCCATGACCACCCGTATCGATGCACGTTTTGCCGAGCTTGCGAAGCAGGGCCGCTCCGCTTTTGTCACCTTCGTGATGGCCGGCGATCCCGACCCTGCGACATCGCTCGACATCCTCAAGGCTCTGCCGAATGCCGGTGCTGATATCATCGAGATCGGCATGCCCTTCACCGATCCGATGGCGGATGGGCCGTCGATCCAGGCAGCGGGGCTGCGCGCGCTCAAGGGCGGCATGACGCTGAAGAAGACGCTCGAAATGGTGCGCAGCTTCCGCAAGGATGATAACGCCACGCCGCTGGTGCTGATGGGCTATTACAACCCGATCTACATCTACGGCGTCGACAAGTTCCTCGCCGATGCCAAGGCCGCGGGCGTTGATGGCCTGATCATCGTCGACCTGCCGCCGGAGGAGGACACCGAGCTGTGCCTGCCGGCGATGAACGCCGGGCTCAATTTCATCCGCCTGGCGACGCCGACCACCGACGACAAGCGCCTGCCGGCGGTGCTCGCGAACACCTCGGGCTTTGTCTATTATGTCTCGATCACCGGCATCACCGGTGCCGCGGCGGCGGACGCTACGGCGGTCGGCGAAGCGGTGGCGCGCATCAAGCGGCATACCAAGTTGCCGGTCTGCGTCGGTTTCGGCATCCGCACCCCGGAAGCCGCGCGGGCCATTGCCGAAAGCGCCAATGGTGCGGTGGTCGGCACCGCGCTGGTCGATGCCTTGCGCGGCAGCCTCGACGCGGAGGGGCGGGCTACCGCCAAGACTGTGACCGCCGTGGCCGACCTTGCCGCCGCGCTGTCACAGGGCGTACGGGGCGCCAAACAAGCGGCCGAATAGGCTGCAATCGTCGTTGCAGGCGGCTTGCCGGGCGTTACCCGGCCCGCCATATATTCAGCCAATGCGGAACCGACCGCATTTCGGAGCGAAGCATGAACTGGCTCACCAATGTCGTCCGGCCGAAGATCCGCAGCATCCTGCGGCGCGAGACGCCGGAGAACCTTTGGATCAAGTGCCCGGATTCCGGGCAGCTCGTGTTCTACAAGGACGTCGAGGCCAACCAGTTCGTCATCCCCGGTTCGAATTACCACATGCGCATGGGCGCGGTGGCGCGGCTGAAGTCGATCTTCGACAATGAGACCTGGTTCGACGTGGCGCTGCCGGACGTAACACCCGATCCGCTGAAGTTCCGCGACGAGCGCAAATATGTCGACCGCATCAAGGATGCGCGGGCCAAGACCAGTCTCAATGACGCGATCAAGGTCGGATACGGCAAGCTCGAGGGCGCGGGCGTCGTGATCGCGGTGCAGGATTTCGACTTCATGGGCGGCTCGCTCGGCATGGCTGCCGGGGAGGCGATGGTGCGCGGGCTCGAGCTCGCGGTCGAGAAGAAGTCGCCCTTCATCGTGTTCGCCGCCTCGGGCGGCGCGCGGATGCAGGAAGGCATTCTGTCGCTGATGCAGATGCCGCGCACGACCGTGGGCGTGCAGATGTTGCGCGAAGCCAAGCAGCCCTACATCGTCGTACTGACCAATCCGACCACCGGCGGCGTCACCGCCTCCTATGCGATGCTGGGAGACGTGCATATCGCCGAGCCCGGCGCGCTGATCGGCTTTGCCGGCGCGCGCGTGATCGAGCAGACCATCCGCGAGAAACTGCCGGACGGATTCCAGCGCGCCGAATATCTGCGCGACCACGGCATGGTCGATATGGTCGTGCATCGCCACGACATGCGCGCGACGCTGGCACGGCTGTGCCGCCTGCTCACCAAATCGCCGCCGCTGCAGGTGCCCTCGAAACCTGCGCCGGAGGTCACGGCACCCACCCAGATCGTCTCGGCACCAGAAACCGTGCCGGCAGCGCCGCACGCGTGAGCGTACCGGCCGCCCAGCCATCGCCGCCGCTCGGCGAGTTGGTTGCGCGCCTGTCGGCGTTGCATCCGAAGACGATCGACCTTAGCCTCGATCGCATGCACGCCCTGCTCGCGCGGCTCGATCATCCCGAGCGCAAGCTGCCGCCGGTGATCCATGTTGCCGGCACCAACGGCAAGGGCTCCACGATCGCCTATTTGCGTGCGATCCTGGAAGCGGCCGGCTTGCGTGTGCATGTCTTCACCTCGCCCGATCTGGTGCGACTGAACGAATGCTATCGCCTTGGCCGCGCCGGCGGCGGCGCGCTGGTCGGCGACGACGAGTTGCGCGCGGTGCTCGAACATTGCGAACGCGTCAACGACGGCCAGCCGATCACGATCTTCGAGATCGAGACCGCGGCGGCGTTCTGCCTGTTCGCCCAGCATGCGGCCGACGTCACGCTGCTGGAGGTCGGTCTCGGCGGCAGGCTGGATTCGACCAATGTGATTGAGACGCCGCTCGCCTCCGTCATCGCGCCGATCAGCATGGATCACACCGAATTCCTCGGCGACACGCTGACCGCGATCGCAGGCGAGAAGGCCGCGATCATCAAGGGCGGCGTGCCGGTGATCTGTGCCGAGCAGTCGCCTGATGCGATGACCGTCGTCGAGGCTCAGGCGGCGCGCCGACGGGCGCCGCTGCACGTGGCCGGACAGCAATGGCATGTCGGGGTCGAGCGCGGCCGGCTGGTCTATCAGGATGACCGCGGCCTGATGGATCTGGCAGCGCCAAAACTGTTCGGCCGTCACCAGTTCGACAATGCGGGGCTGGCGATCGCGACGCTGCGTGCGATCGACGCGTTCAAGATCGGGATCGCCTCGTTCGAGGCCGGTATCGTCAATGCCGAGTGGCCGGCGCGAATGCAGCGTCTGGCGTCGGGCGCGCTGCTCAATCTGGCGCCGCCGGGCTCCGAGATCTGGCTCGATGGCGGACACAATGCCGAAGGCGGGCGCGTGGCGGCCACTGCGGTCGGCGATCTCGAAGAGCGCGTGTCGCGTCCGCTGGTGGTGATCGCCGGCATGATGGCGAACAAGGATGCGTCCGGCTTCCTGGCCAATTTCGCCGGTCTGACGCGCCACATCATCGCGGTCGAGATTCCGGGCCGTGCGGGCGCGATGCCGCCGGAGCGGCTGGCGGATGCGGCGCGCGCGTTCGGCATGCGCGTCGAGATCGCAGCGAGCGTGGAGGCCGCGCTGCATGCGCTTTCGCAGCTTGCTTACGAGGTGCCGCCGCGCATCCTGATCACCGGCTCGCTCTATCTCGCCGGCCATGTGCTCGACGTGAACGGCACGCCGCCGGCATGACGCTGCGCTTTGCCGCCATCGCCGACGCGCACGGCAACTATCTGGCGCTGGAAGCTGTGGTTGCTGATATCCGCGCGCAGGGGATTGCCGATATCGTCAATCTCGGCGACATGGCGAGCGGTCCGCTGGACGCGCGGCGGACGATGGACACGCTGATGGCGCTCGGTGCCGTTCACGTACTTGGCAATCACGATCGCTATCTCATCGATCGGCCGCCGGAGAAGATGGGCTCGTGGGACCGGCCGGCGTACGCGCAACTCGATCAAAGCCATCTCGACTGGCTGCGTACCGTGCCGCCGACACGGGTGTTCCGTGATCAGGTCTTTCTCTGCCATGCGACGCCTGCCGACGATGAAGTCTATTGGCTGGAGACAGTGCGGCCTGATGGCACGGTGCGGATGGCATCGCTGGAGACGATCGAGCAAGCTGCCGGCGGCATCAGCCAGCCGCTCATGCTCTGCGGCCACAGCCATCTCGCGCGTGCGGTGCGGCTTCGTGACGGCCGCCTGATCGTCAATCCTGGCAGCGTCGGTTCTCCTGGCTATCGCGACGTCCATCCGTACAAGCATGTCGTGGAGGCGGGCACGCCCGACGCGCGCTACGCGATCCTGGAATTAGCCGACGGTGCCTAGCGGGTGACGTTCCGCCATGTGCCCTACGATCACGACGCCATGGCCGCGCTGGCGCGCGAGAATGGCCAGTTGGAACTGGCATCGGCGCTGGCGACGGGGTGGATCCGCTAGCACGATGCCGTAGCCCGGATGGAGCGGAGCGTAGTCCGGGGGAAGTCTGTCCACGTGCGGAAAGCCCCGGATTGCGCTGCGCTTCATCCGGGCTACGATTCCTGCGCCTTCAACAGCTTCATCGGATCGACGGCCGTCTGCTTCAACTGCTCGAAGGTGCATTGCCGCGGCGCCTTATCCGGGCGCCAGCGCAGGATCGAGGTGCCGTGGCGGAAGCGCTCGCCGCTGAAATGATCGTAGCAGACCTCGATCACCAGTTTCGGCTTCAGCGGACACCATTGCGCGGAGCGGTCGGTCGACCAGCGGCTCGGGCCACCAGGCGCATTCCCGGTGAAGCCGGGCTTTGCGATCAGCGTCTCCAGTTTTGACGTCAACGCCAGCTTCTCCTCGCGCTTGATGGCCGAGGTGAAGCCGACATGGTGCAACAGGCCGTCATCGTCATAGAGGCCGAGCAGGAGCGAGCCGACGACGTTCCGGCCGTCGATCTTGTTGCTCGCGTAGCGAAAGCCGCCGACGACGCAATCGGCGCTGCGGAATTTCTTGATCTTCTGCATGCCCTCGCGGTTGCCGGCCTGATAGGGCAGGTCGATGCGCTTGGCGATCACACCGTCAAACCCGCCGCCCGATTGCTTCAGCCACTTCACCGCCGTGGCGTAGCTTGTGGTGACGGGCGATAGCCGAAATGTTGGAGTGGACTTGAAGTGCGCTTTGGCGAAGGTTTCGAGCGTTGGCCGTCGTTGGCTCAACGGCTCGGCGGAAAGCTTCTTCTCTGTGGCCGTCGCGAGCAGGTCGAAGGCGATGAACAGCGCCGGGGTTTCGTGCGCCAGCTTCTTGATGCGGCTGGCAGCGGGATGAATCCGCTGCAGCAGATCGTCGAACGAGAACGTCTTGCCATGCGGCACGACAATTTCGCCGTCGAGCAGGAACGAAGTCGCCTTCAACTCGAGCGCGGCGGCGATCAGCTCCGGGAAATAACGGCCGAGATTTTCGCCGGACTTGGAGCGCAGGTCGACGTTTTCGCCCTGACGCGCGACCAGGCAGCGGAAGCCGTCCCATTTCGGTTCATATTGCCACTCGTCGCCGCGCGGGATCGCATCGACCGAACGGGCCTCCATCGCGACCAGCGCGGTGGATTTGGAAGCAGTCTTTCGGCGGGGAGACGGCACGGGCGAGGGCCTTTAGATCCTTTTGTTTGAGCATGATCTTTTCGGAAAACCGGTTTCCACTTTTCCGGATCATGCTCAAACGCAACACACCCCCCTCAACGCAAACGGCCGGCTATCCGCCGGCCGTTGTCGAAAATTATTCTAAGGAGACGGATCAGACCGCAGCGGAAATCCACTGCTGCAGCTTCGCCTTCGGCGCCGCGCCGACCTGGCGCGAGGCCATCTCGCCGCCCTTGAAGATCATCAGGGTCGGGATCGACATCACGCCATATTTGGAAGCCGTCTTCGGGCTCTCGTCGACGTTGAGCTTCACGATCTTGACCTTGTCGCCCATCGAGCCCGCGATCTCGTCCAGCGCGGGCGCGATCATGCGGCAGGGGCCGCACCATTCGGCCCAGAAATCGACCACGACAGGTCCGGTCGCGTTGAGCACTTCGGCTTCGAAATTGGCGTCAGAAACCTTGCCAACGGCCATGGGGTACCTCGTTCGGTTGGAAGAAAAAAGGCGGGATTTGAGTCGCGCCGGAATCGTACGACAAACCTATGAACGCACCCCTGCCGGGTCAAGCTCGGTCACGCCAGCATGATGGGATGCCAGCTCCCTGTCCAGCGAGGAGGCAGAAATCTCCATCATTTCAGTACTTTCGGTCCAGAGCAGGGCGGCACGGACAGGACGTCCGGGATAAAGCTTGCGCAGCACGGCCCGGTAGAGCGCGAGCTGCCGGATGTAGCCCCTTGGGGCCTCGGCCGCAGTTTTCGGCGGGGCGTGGTTGGTCTTGAAATCGACGATCAGGATGTCGTTCGGCGTCACCACCAGCCGGTCGATCTGGCCGGATACCAGCGCCGGCGATTGTCCGAGCCGTTCGAGCCGGCCGACAATGGAGACTTCCGCCCGGCTTCCGGCGGCGAACACCGCGGCAAAACGCGGATCGCCGATCAAGGCCAGCACGCTTTCGGCCAGCGCCGCGCGCTCCTCGGCGGTCCAATCCTCGGCATTGCGTTCGAGATAGGCCAGCGCCGCACCGCGTCGGCGCTCGGGTGCGATATCCGGCAGCGACTGCAACAGCCGGTGCACCAGCGTGCCGCGCTGGATGGCGCGGGCACGCAGCACGAGCTGCTCGCCGCTCCGGACGCGGCGGCTGTCGTCGCTGGGGTCGGATGGCCGCAGCCGGCTGTCGGCGGCGAGTTCAGTCGGCGCCGGCCGCTGCAGCCAGGACGGCAGTTCGATCGGCTGCGGCGCCCCCGACACCGTGACGCCGGTCGTCGCATCGGCATCATCGGGCCGGAAATAACGCTTCACCAGGCCCGCCGGGGTCTCGATCTCCTGCAAGCTGAGGTCGGAATTGGCGAGGCCCTTGTCGATCAGGTCATACCAGGAGGAGGTCCGGACCTTCTTCATGTTGCCGGGCAGGCAGCCGCCAACGATCAATCGATCGGCGGCCCGGGTCATCGCGACGTACAGCAGGCGGCGATATTCGTCTTCCGTCTCCTCCAGCATCGCCTCGCGTGCCTTGGCGACGGGACCGGGATCTTCGGCCTTGCGGCCGGCCCAGACCACGACGCCGGGCCCGTGCGGCGCGCTGTTGCCCTGTGGCAGATGGATCAGCCGCAGCCGTTGCGTGTCCGCGGGCGAGGTGGTGGTGTCCACCAGGAACACGACGGAGGCTTCCAGCCCCTTGGCGCCGTGCACGGTCATCACGCGCACCTCGTCGCGCGAAATCTCCATGTCGCGCTTCACCTCGGTGTCGGCGGCACGCAGCCAGGCCACAAAGCCCTGCAGCGAGCTGGGTGCCTTGCGCTCATAGGCCAGCGCAAGCTCAAGGAATTCGTCGAGGGCATCATTGGCCTCATGGCCAAGGCGACGCAGGATGCGCGCCCGCCCGCCTTCGCCGCCAAGCAGCCAGGCATAGAAGGCGAACGGCGTAGAGTCCGCAAAGCGCCGCTCGCATCGTTCGAGCCGTTTCAGCGCGCCCGCGAGGCGCTCATCGGTCGCCGCATGCAGCGCCAGCGCGTGGCGCAGCGATCCCTTGCGCTCCCAGGCCAGCTTGAACAGATCGTCGTCGTCGAGGCCGAACAGCGGGCTCTTCAGCGCGACCGCCAGTGCCAGATCGTCCTGCGGCAGCAGCAGCGCGTCCGCGAGGTTCATCAAATCGATGATCGCGATGTGCTCGGTCAATTTCAGCCGGTCGGCGCCGGCGACCGGGATATTGGCGTGTTTCAGCGCCTGGATCACGGCGTCAAACGCGTTGCCGCGTCTTCGCACCAGCACCAGCACATCGCCGTAGGCGAGCGGCCGGCGGTTGCCGCGGCTGCCAGTCATGGTGCCGCTTTCCACCAGTCGCCTGATCTCGGCCTGGATGCGCTTCGCTAGCTTCACTTCGGGGCTGGTGACGGAGACGCCGTCGAACGGCGCGCGCCAGCCCTCGATGTCCTGCCTGTCGTCGGCTTCCGCGAGCTCCCAGAGTTCGATCATGCTGGGACCGGCGTCGGCGAGCGCATTGTGGAGCGGATAGCCGTTCTCGACCGCATGGATGCTGCGATAGATCTCCTGCTCACGGAACACGTGGTCGACCGATTGCAGGATCGCCGGCCCGGAACGGAACGAATAGGTGAAGGAAACAGGATCGAATTTCAGCCCGGCATCCTCGAACTTCTTCTTCAGCTCCCGGCGGCGCAGATCGAATTCATGCGGGGCCGCGCCCTGGAACGAGAAAATCGACTGCTTCTCGTCGCCGACCGCGAACACGGTGCGGACCACACCGTCGCGCGCGCCGGCGCCGGAGGTGAATTCGGAGATGATGTGCGCGACGATGTCCCATTGCTTGGGACTGGTATCCTGCGCCTCGTCGATCAGCACATGATCGACGCCGCGGTCGAGCTTGTAGTGCACCCAACCCGAGGAGACGCGGTCGAGCATCTCGAGCGTCTTGTCGATGAGGTCGTCATAGTCGAGCAGCCCGCGCTCCAGCTTTTCGCGGCGGTAGTTCGCGGCCGCCGCAGTCGCGATATGCAGCAGCGCCTCGGTGCGGTCGCGGATCGTTACGGCGCGGCGGCGCTCGATCAGCGGATGGATGCGCTGGCTTTCTGCTTCGAACAGCCGACCGATGGCGGGATTGTTGTCGAAGAATTTCTTCGTCACCACCGACTTGCGCGGCGTGCGGTCGGCGTCGGTAAGGAAGACGCCAAGATAGGCATCGACCTGCGCGCTGCCGGTGAAGACCAGCGCCTCACGCAGGCGTGACGCCTGGTCCTGGTCGGACTTGTTGCCGGTGTCGAGGACGAGCGCAATGTCCTCCCAGCGCGCGCGTGGCAGATAGGGACCATCCAGGATCGCGCGCTCGACGTCCTCGATCGAATCATCAGCGGCGACGCCAAGTGCTGCCGACATCTGGCCGGCGGCGGCCACCGCGCTGCCCGCGGCATCGGTCCAGGCCATGAAATGATCGCGGCTGAGGCAGGCTTCGCGCACCACGTCCTTGAAGGTGACGTCGGCCGCGCTCGCCATCGCCACCATCAACGCACGCCCGGTGGCGCTATCGGGATTGCGCGAGGCTTCCAGCAGCACCGCGAGATTGGCGCGCTCCATCATCTCGTTCTGGTCGCGCTCGTCGAGCACGGCGAACCGCGCCGGCACATTGGCCTCGAACGGGAATTGCTGCAGCAGGCGAGTGCAAAGCGCGTGGATGGTCTGCACCTTCAGCCCGCCCGGCGTCTCCAGCGCGCAGGCGAACAGCTTTCGCGCTTCCCGTCGGAGCCTCACATTGGGATGGGCAATGCCGGCTTCACGGATCGCTGCGTCCAGCGCCGTATCGTCGAGGGTGACCCAATGGCCGAGCGTGGAGAACACCCGCTCGGCCATGTTGGCCGCGGCCGCCTTGGTGAAGGTGATGCAGAGGATCTTTTCCGGCGGTGTGCCCTCCAGCAACAGCCGGATCACGCGCTGCACCAGCACATGGGTCTTGCCTGAACCGGCATTGGCGGACACGAACGCGGACGCCTTGGGATCGGACGCGCGCGCCTGCGTGGCGCGCACCGCGTCGGGAATGGGGCGCGGCGCTTTCACCATTCCTCTACTCCCAGGCCGCCGGCCGCGGACCATTCCTTGATGCGGGCGAGGTCGTCATAGGTGCCGTAGCGGTTGGCCCACATCGAGAGATTCAGCGAGGTGTAGGCCTGGTTCTCGTCCTCGAATTGACGGATCAGTTTTTCCAGCTCCTTCCGCGCGTGGTCGGCGGCATCGTCGGGCGATTGCGGCGTATCGCCTGGTCTGATCTTCAATTCCAAGGTCCGCTGCTCGCCCGGCGGGTTGTTGCCGCTGAGCCTGACATAGGTGAGCTCGCCGACGGATGCACCGGCCGGAATTCCCTCAAAGCCGCCCTCGCGCAGGATCGCGGCTTCCAGCGTGAGCTGCGGCGACAGCCCCATGCGTACCTGCTTGCCTGTCGGCGGCTGCCCGGTCTTGTAGTCGAGGATCGCAAAAGAGCCGTCATCGTGGTGCTCGATCCGGTCGGCGCGCGCCGAAAGCGTGAAGGTGCGCGCATTGTCGAGGGGGATGCCGATCTCGCCACGGATCTCGGCATTGATCGCCGCGATAGCGCCGCGCCGCGCGGTCTCCCATTCGGCAAACCATGCCGCGATGCGCTGGAAGCGCGGCCACCACAGCGCCCGTGCTTCCGGCCGCTCCATCAACGGCGCAAAATGCTTGCCGCCGATCTCGCGCAGGGCGCGAAGCGGATCGTCCGGCAGCGCGGCGGCGAAGCTTTGCGTGAATTCGCCGAGCGCCGCGTGGATTGCCGAGCCGCGATCGGCCGCCGACAGCGGCATGTCGACGGGATCGAGCGGATCGAGCCGCAGGATATATCTTGCGTAGATCGTATAGGGATCGCGCAGCCAGTCCTCGATCGCGGTCACCGACATCTTGAGCGGCCTGGTCGCAAGCGGCGGCTTCGGCGCGGGCTGTGCGATCGGCTCGACCTTGTCCGGCCGGTCGAGCTCGGCGGCGTAATGGACGTATGTCTCGCCCGCTGCTTTCGCAGCCTTCCAGCGCGCCTCGCCCGCGACCGCCTCAAACCGGTGCAGGAAGCGCGAGGCCACCGCCGGCGCGCCGCCGACCTTGGCCGAGTGGGTGAGGATCACATCGTCAGTGCCGAGCAGTTGCGCAAAGTCGTGGGCGGAAAGGCCGATACGCCGTTCCGGCAGGTCGAGCCCGAGCTCGTGCCGCATCGGCCGGCTGAGCCAGGGATCGATCCGCGGCGCCGGCGGCCAGACGCCTTCCACGAGCCCGCCGAGGATCACGCGATCGGTTTCCGTCAGTCGCGCTTCGAGCTGGCCGAAGATGTGCAGTTGCGCGCGCGGCGATTCCGGGCGACGCACCATGCGGTCGGCAAACGCAGTCTGGAAGACGTCGGGATAATCGGAGAGCGGGACCATCACGCCGCTCAGCTTCTTGGCGCCCACGAGATCATCGAACGCGGATGCGAGCACGGAACCGGCCTGCTCTTCGAAGGCGACGGCGATGCCGTGCTGATCGCAGGACAACGCGGTGAGAGCCTCGCGATGACGGAGCGCCAACTCGGCAAAATCGTACGGCTTGGATGCGCTGAGACTTTCAAGCGGTGCAAGCGCGGCCCTCAGCTTTGATATCAGCGACTGCGCCTGGTCGAGCTCGACGTCGCGGAGCCGGGTCCGTTGTTCGAGGGCATGAAGCGATGAGGTCTCGCCGCGGCGCAGCTTGGCGAGTTCGCTGCGGAAGCGTTCGAAGTCGCGGGCAAGGCCTTCGCTGCCGGCTTGCGGCCGCGTGCCGCGCAAGAGCGCCAGCTCCACGACTTCGGTCGCGCGAAGGTAGGCGCCCGGCGCGGCGCCGAGCCGGAACAGCGGATGTTTCAAGAGCGCGAGCAGCGTCGGTGGCTCCAATCCCTTGGTCGCGGCTTCCGCGGTGAGGCGGGCGAAAACGCCCGATGGCGTGTCCATCAGCGCTTCACCGCCGGAATCGTCGAATTCGAGATTCCAGCGCGTCAGTGCCGCCATCACCCGCCGCGCCAACGCGCGGTCCGGCGTGACCAGTGCGGCGGATTTATTGAGATGCCTCGCCTCGCGCATGGCAATGGCGATGGCGAGCGCTTCCATCTCCGGATTCGGCGCCTCCACCACGGCGATGCCGTTCGTGCCGGCGGAAATCTTCTCGGCGATCTCGGGCTGCTCCAGCCGGTCGTGCCATTGCGCCGTGGCACTGGACGGCCGCATCGTTTCCGACATCAGCATCTCGCGCCCGCGTGGTGCCGGCGCGCCCAGAATCTCCACCTCGTCGCGCTTGATCGCGAAGCGATCGAGCAGCGCGTGCATGGCGAATTGCGGATGGTTCGATGCGGGCGGCGTGGTGAATTTGCCCTTGGCATCGCGCATGCCGCCGATCGTCTCCCAGGACTCTTCATCAAGATCGGTATCGAGCCCGGGCAGCACGACCGCGCCGTGCGGCAGCTTGGCTACCGCGTGGAGAAACTTGGCGGTCGTCGGCATCGAACCGGTCGAGCCCGCCGCGATCACGGGACCATCGGATTGTGCGGTCAGTCGCGCGGTTTCGGCCGAGATCAAGAGGTCGCGCCGCGCCGCCGGCTCGATACGGCCGACCTCGGCGAGATAGGCTGGCCAAGCCACGCGCGCGATCCGCAGGAAATCCAGCGAATGCTGCCAATATTGGTCAAGCTGATCGGGCACCAGCCTGTCGAGCGCGCTCCACTCGACGCCGCGCGTCACCATGTCGTCCATCAGCCGCGCGAGATCGCCGGCGAGCTGCAGCGTCGATGCGGGGCCGCCGACCACCTGCGGCGCGGTCACCGGGCTCTTGGCCCAGGCCGCGACCAGCCTCGCCAATGTCAGCCGCCGCTCGAGCTCGCCAAGCTTGGGCGGAATCTCCAGCGGCGCTGCGCCGCTGAATTGTTCCGCCTCTTCCGCGAAAGCGAGTTCATCCTCGTCGATGTCGCCAAGCGCAATGATGCGCGGCAGCACAGCGGCATCCGTGTCCAGGACATCGAGGAACATCTCCCGCGCAAGCCGGCCCGCGCGCCGGGTCGGCAGATAGAGCGTCGCGTCAGCCAGCCGTTCGGGATTGCCGCGCGCGTCGAATCCCCTGACCAGGCGACCGTCAACCAGCGCGGCGATGACGGTACGCAGGAACGGGACGGAGAGGGGGACGCTGAAAACGCGCATGAGGAGCCTGATTCGGAATCAGGCAATAATATAGGCGGCCATCGCCGCGCGGTCGAACCGCCGTTCACCGGTCATCACCCGCGAAGGCGAGTGAGCCAGTATTCCACAGACACCAGTGAATAAGTCGAGAGGCTGCGGCGTACTGGATGCCCCGCCTGCGCGGGGCATGACGATTGCTGGGGTTGGCTTAGCCTAGGCCACGCTTTCCAAAAACGCTTCTTCCGCGGCTTGCACGGCGTCGGGGGTTCCGACATGCATCCAGACACCGTCGAGCCTGAGCCCGAACAGCCGTTCCTGCTCGTTGGCGCGGTCGAACAGCCTGGTCAGCGAGAACTCGCCTGCGGGGGCGTCGGCAAAGATCGACGGCGACATGATGGCGGCGCCGGCATAGACGAACGGCACCACCTGCTGTTCCCGCCGCTTGCGCAAGGCGCCGTCCGGCAGCATGGAATAGTCGCCGCGGCCGCCATAGCCGATGCTGCTCGCGGTTGGCGCCATCAGCAGCAGAATATCCATTTTCGCAGGATCGAAGGTCTCCGCGAGCCGCGCCAGGTTCGGCCGCACGCCGTCGATCCACATGGTGTCGGCGTTGACGTGGAAGAACGGCTCACGCCCGAGCAGCGGCAACGCCTTCACGACCGCGCCGCCGGTGCCCAGCACGTTGTCACGCTCGTCCGAGATGATCACGCGCGGCTGCTTCCGCGTCTTGACGTGCTCGATGATCTGGTCGGGCAGATAGTGCACGTTGACCACGGCCTCGCTCACGCCGGCAGCGGCAAGCTTGTCCAGGACATGATCGAGCAGCGGCTGGCCCGCCACGCTTACCAGCGGCTTCGGCATATGGTCGGTCAAAGGCCGCATGCGCAGGCCGAGACCGGCGGCGAGGACCATGGCTCTACGGGGGGTGACGGACATTCTTCCGGGCTCTCGAACCGTTCAAATCGTGACGCGCGCTATCCTATCACGCCGATTTGGGGCGCGCATAAGGTCGACGCGATAGTCGCCGGACATGACGCCCGTGCGACGGGAAAGAAAACGTCCTGGATCATGATCCGATTCGACAAAATCGGGATCATGATCTCATCTCTTTGTTTGAGCATGATCTTTTCGGAAAACCGGTCTCCACTTTTCCGGATCATGCTGTAAAACAGCAGTTTTCAGACCTCGGCGGGTTGCGAGCCGCGCTTGCCCGCCTTCTTCTTCTTGTCGCCTTGCTTGAGGAAATTGACCCCGATCTGATCGCCGTTGACCCAGGACAATTCGCAGCGGCGATAGGCAAGCCCGGTCGATGACAGCAGCAGGAAGAACTCCTTCAGGTGCAGGCCCTCCACGGAGCCCTCGACCGTCAGTTTGGCGCCCGTCTCGGAAACGTCTTCCATGGTGCAGTCGCGCCGCCACGTGCCATCGATCCCCATCATGTGCGCGGGAATGCCGCGTTCGAAGGTGACACGCTCGCCGCGGCGCCGTTCTGCTTTCATGGCCGACTCAATCCTTAACCTCGATCATGATCCTGAACATGATCCAGCCGCTCTGCATCCCGAGCGTGTGTCACACTAGGGCGGCTTGGGCTAACAGGGGGTAAATCAGGAAACCGGCGGCGGAACGTGGGCCGCGTACCATTCGCGGAGGCCGGCCAGTGCCGGGTGAGCCAGTGAACGAGTGAGGTAAGTCCAGATCCGCGGCTGGTGCTTGAGATAATGCGGCTTGCCATCCCGCCCGTTGAGCCGCGCAAAGGTCCCGAGCAGACGCGTGTTACGCTGGGCCGACATGATCGCGTAGAGCTCGGCGAAGCTGGCCGCGTCGAAATGCTCCTCGGTGGCCCGCCGCGCCTTGATGTAGCGGGAGAGCAGTGTGAGCTCGAGCTGCTCGGGCACATCGATCCGCGCGTCCTGGAGCAGCGACACCAGGTCATAGGTGGCAGGTCCCAGCACCGCGTCCTGGAAGTCGATCAGGCCGACCCGCAGGATGCCGGTGCGCTCGCCGAGCCAGATCAGGTTGGGCGAGTGGAAGTCGCGGAGCACCCAGGTCCGTGGCGCCGCGGCCGGCTTTTCCAGGAGCGTTCGCCACATCGCGAGAAATTCATTGCGTAAACCCGATGCGAGGGTGACGCCGCGCTGCGGCAGGTACCACTCGATCATCAAGCCCAGCTCGACCAGCCATGCATCGATGTCGAAGACGGGGATGTCGTAGGTGAGCTGCGGCGACAGTGGCAGCTCCTCTGGCAGCTTCTCGCGATGCAAGGCTGCCAGCATGTCGGTCGCGGCTTCATAGCGCTCGGTGATCGGCGCCGGCGGGTTGCCTTCGACGACGCCGTCCTTGCCGAAATCCTCGGTGATCAGGAATCCCAGATCGATGTCGGAGTGGCGGATCGCGGGTGCGGAGAAGCCGCGCTCGCGTAGTCCGTTGTCGATGGCGACGAACGGCTTGACGTCTTCGGCGAGATGGACGGCGGCGCTGTAGGACTTGCCGTCATAGATCGGCGGCCCGTCGGGGCGGCGCGGCGAATTCATCAGGATGACGCTGCCATTGTCGTCGAACAGCCGGGCGTAGGAGCGGGTCGAGGCATCGCCCGGCATGCGCTCGCGCCGCGCGTCGATGTAGCCGGCATTGTCGAGGAATTGGCGCAGCGCCTTCAGCCGCGTGACGACGGCGGCGGCCTTGCCGTGGCCGGTGATCTCGGCCGCCCGCGCGTTCGATCCCAGCGCCGGCCGGTGGCTCAGCGCGATGTCGATACGATCCGGCGGCAAGGCATCCGGTGCGCGCTCCGGCCATTCGATCAGCGCTACCGCGCCGTCAGGCAAAGGCGACAGCCCGATCTCCTCGAGTTCGCTCGCGTCATTGATGCGGTAGAGATCGGCATGAACAAGCGGGAACGCCGGCAACTCGTAGGTTTGCGCCAGCGTGAAGGTCGGGCTCGGCACTTCCAGCGTATCATCGGTGGCGAGATAGCGGATCAGCGCGCGGGCCGCGGCGGTCTTGCCGGCGCCGAGATCGCCGGAGAGCGCGATGACTTCGCCGGGGCCGATCAAGAGCGCGAGATCCGCCATCAGATGCGCGGTCGCCGCCTCATTGGCGAGTGCGACCGAGAATGTGCTGGTGACAATCATTCGGCGGCGTTGCGATGCGCGTTCTGGTCGACCGGGAAGATGCAGGTCACGGTCGTGCCGTTGCCGACAGTCGAATCGACGCGGACCTTGCCGCCATGCAACTCGACGAAGGAGCGCACCAGCGACAGGCCGAGGCCGGCGCCACGGTGCCGCGAGCCATGGGAATGGCTCTCGAACCAGTTGAATACCTTGTCCTTGACCTCAGGCGCGATGCCCGGGCCGGTGTCGGTCACCGCGAATACGACGCTGTGGTCGGCACGTCGCGCAGAGATCGTGACCGTCCCGTCATGCGGGGAGAAGCCGACGGCGTTGGCGAGCAGGTTATAGAGCACCTGCACCACGCGCCGTTCGTCGCCGATGAATTCGCCGATATTGGGCTCGATGTCGACCTTGAGCGTGATGCGGTCGGTCGCGAGCCGGTCCTGGATGCCTTCGGCCGCGGCCTCGATCGTCTTGCCGATATCGACGGAGCCGAGCTCGAGCGTCATCGCGCCGGCATCGATGGTAGCGAGATCGAGGATGTTGTTGGTGAGCGCGAGCAACGCGTTGGTCGATTTGGTGACGTAGTCGAGATATTCGGCCTGCTTCGCGTTGAGCGGTCCGGTCGAGGGATCAGACAGGAAATGCGCAAAGCCGATGATGGTGGTGAGCGGCGCGCGCAATTCGTAGGATACGTGGTGGACGAAATCGACCTTCATCTGGTCGGCCGCTTCCAGCGCCTCGTTGCGCTCGCGCAGCGCGCGTTCGACATTCTCGGTGTCGGTGATGTCCTGGAACGTCAGCATGGTCGCGCCGTCGGGCAGCGGCATGGTCATGCAATGCAGCACGCTGCCGTCCTTGCGCTCGAGCTTCAGCGCAACCTGGGCCCGGTTCTCGATCGCAGTGATCGCCTCGCGCAGCGCGCGCCAGACGATCGGATCGTCGAACAGCGGCCTGCACAGCGCTTCTACGGTCTCGATATGCGGCTGCTCGCGCAGCGCATCCGCCGGCAGCCGCCACATCTTCTCAAATGCCGGGTTGAACAACTGCACCCGGCCATTGCTGCCGAACACCGCGACTGCTTCGTTCAGATTGTCGAGGGTCTCGTGCTGGACCCGGATCAGGCCGTCGAAGCGACGCGCCAGATCGAGGCTTTCGGTGACGTTGTCGAAGAGATAGGTGACGCCACCTTCGAGATTCGGCGTGGTGACGACACTGACCGCGCGGCCGTCCGGCAGGAACCACGTGTAGCTCTCCGATTCGACCGCGCGATAGGCTTCGTGCAGCTTGGCCTTCCAGGCGCGGAAGTCCGGCTGCTCCGGCAGCTTGCGCGCGGCGCGCAGCCGATCGAGGACGCTGGAATCGTCCGGGTTGCTATCGAGGAATGCCTGATCGAGATCCCAGAGGCGGCGATAGGATTCGTTGTAGAAGGCGAGCCGCCGGTCGGCGTCGAACACGGCGACGCCGGAAGAGAGCTGGTCGAGGGTGCGGCGATGCGCTTCCGCCATCCGGGTGAGCGCGGCGCGAAGGGCGGCAACCTCGCTGGCGTCGATGGCGATGCCGGCGCTGCCGCCGGCAAGCTTCATCGCCTGCACGTCGTAGATCCGCCGCTCGCCGCCGACCACGATCGGCAGTCGCGCGGCATAGGTTGCATATTCGTGCAGCGCCTTGGCCATCTCGACCCGCTGATCGTTCTCCAGGAGCTCGAGATTGCGGGTGATTGCATCCGCGATGCTCGCGCCCTCCGTCGCCCGCAGATAGGCCGTATTGGCATAGCGCAGATCGTCCTGCGCATTCTTGGCCCAGATCGGCCAGGGTGCGGCGGCGGCGAAATCGCGCAGCAGCTCGGTTTCCTCCTGCAGCATCTTGTAGCGCAGATTGGCCTCGGCCAATTCGCGGCGCAAGCCGCCGAGCTCGCGCATCCGCACGATCGCCTGGCCGCCGATGGCGCGACCCATGGCCTCGATCGCGCGGCCGTTCGCGGTCGTGAGGTTGAGCAGAAAGCCCTGGCCGGCCTCGCGCAGCGCGTCGACGGCGTGGTCCATCTGCAGCGCCGGTTCCGGCGGCAGCCAGGTTCCGAATGCCAGCACGCGCTGGGGCGAGGTCTGGGTCGCCTCCTGCGAGGTCAGCAATGCGATGTCGCCGCTGATCTCGGGGCGATTGTTGCCGGCCGCCCAGGAAATCAGGACCTGCGGTTCGGCAAACAGCAGCGCGCGCAGACGATCGGATTGGGCCTGCAGATCGGCGATCTCGGCGCGCAGGCGCCCCTCGCTCCGGCTGGCGCGAGCGCGCGTGCGCATCAAGAGGATCGCGGCGACCACGGAAAAGCCGAGCAACGCAACCGCGGCGGTGAAAAGAACGAATTCCTGGTGATCGAGGTCGAACCACGCCGAGATCGCCGGCTCGAACAGCCAGTCACCGGCGCGCGCCGATCCCGTGGGCAGCGCCAATGTAGCGGCGAGCCCCATCAGGCCGTCGCGCGCCAGTGAGGTGCACGACAGCAGGCTTCGACGCATTGCGGCGACCACGCCTGACATAAATTGCCCCAGAACGCACGACTTCAGCCCGGCGTCAGACCCCCGCCGTGCTCACGAATCGAGGAAGCATATCCTCAAGCTGACTCAGCGAGTAAGAGTCCAGATCGTGAACGCAAGACACGCTGTGAAAAATGCGGGGCTCAATTCATGCGCCAGCGCAAATTTTATCCGCATTCGAATGGCTTATCGCCCGGTCGAGCCGAAGCCGCCGCTGCCTCGTTCGGTACTGGACAGCACGGTCACGGGAACCAGTTCCGCCTGCACGACCGGTGCGATCACCATCTGCGCGATGCGCTCGCCGCGTCGGATCGAAAATGGCGCCTCGCCGTGATTGATCAGGAGCACGTTGATCTCGCCGCGATAGTCGGCGTCGATGGTACCAGGCGAATTCAACACGGTCACGCCGTGCTTGGCGGCAAGTCCCGAGCGTGGCCGCACCTGCGCCTCATAGCCCGGCGGCAGCGCGATCGTCAGCCCGGTCGGAACCATCGCATATTTGCCTGATGCGAGCACCAGCGGCATTTCTTCGGGCACTGCGGCGAGCAGATCGAGCCCGGCGGCATCGGCGGTCTGGTAGGTCGGCAGCGGAAGGCCTTCGCCATGCGGCAATTGCCTGACATCGACCTTGATTGTCGCACTCACGATTTCGCCTCCACAGCCTTCGCGATCCGCGCCACCAGTTCTGTGGCGACCTGTTCCTTGGTCATGACCGGCCAGGAATCGACGCTGATATCCTCGCCCTCGCGCGTCAGCAGATGGACGGTGTTGCGGTCCCCGCCCATCACGCCGGTGGCCGGCGAAACATCATTGGCCACGATCCAGTCGCAGCCCTTGCGGGCGATCTTTGCCTTCGCATTGTCGATCAGATGCTCGGTCTCGGCCGCGAAACCGATCACCAGCGGCGGGCGCTTGTCTTGCAGCTTGGCGATGGTGGCGAGGATGTCGGGGTTCTCGATCAGTTGCAGCGACGGCACGCCGGCTGTGGTCTTCTTCAATTTCTGCTCGCCTTCATTGGCGACCCGCCAGTCGGCGACCGCGGCCGCGAAGATCGCGACATCCACCGGCAGCGCCGCTTCCACCCGGTGCAGCATGTCGCGCGCGGATTCCACAGAGATTACCGACACGCCGGGGGGATCGGCGAGATCGACCGGCCCCGAGACCAGGACGACTTCGGCGCCGGCATCTCGCGCGGCGGCGGCGATGGCAAAGCCCTGCTTGCCAGAGGAGCGGTTGGCGATATAGCGCACCGGATCGATCGCCTCATGCGTTGGCCCTGCGGTGATCAGCACGCGCTTGCCCTGAAGCGGGCGCCGATGCGGCGGGCGCAGGACATGTTCGGCAGCGGCGGCGATTTCCGTCGGCTCGGCCATCCGCCCGACGCCGGCTTCGCCCGCCTCCGCCATCTCGCCGGCGTTGGGGCCGACGGTCAGGATGCCGTCGCGGCGGAGCTGCAGCACGTTGCGGCGGGTGGCGGCGTTGTTCCACATCAGCGGATTCATTGCCGGCGCCAGCAGGATCGGGCGGTTGGCGGCGAGCAGGATCGCGGAGGCGAGATCGTCGGCATGGCCATGCGCCATTTTAGCGATCAGGTCCGCGGTCGCCGGCGCCACTACGATCAGGTCGCACTCGCGTGCCAGGCGGATGTGGCCGGCATCGAATTCGCTCTCGGGATCGAACAGGTCAGTATAGACGCGCTCATGCGACAGGGCGCTGGCGGCAAGCGGGGTGACGAATTGCTGCGCCGCCTTGGTCAGCACGCAGCGGACGTGAATCTGGCGCTCCTTGAGCCGCCGAATCAAGTCCAGCGCCTTGTAGGCGGCGATGCCGCCGCCGATGATCAGGGTGACGCGAGCGAGGCCATTGGCCGATGCTACAGCGGCCTGCGGGCGCGCGGAAGCTGCGAGCGGGACCTCGGAGGGCTGCCCCGCAACCACCTCGCCCAAGATGACCCGTACCTCATCCTCGACCGAGCGCCCGTTACGGGCGGCGCGCAGGCGCAGTTCGTCTCGAACGGCGTCATCGAGCTTGCGAATAGTCAGATTGGCCATGGCCGCACCATCGATTTGACAGCAATGCTAGCATCAGACGCTGTCATTGCAATCAGAGATTCCGGACCGCAATCAGGATTCCGATGAAAGTGGCCGCGATGATCCAGAGCGCGACGGTCCGCCAGCGGTTCTTGCGGCCCTCGGTCTGTCCCATCGCTGCGATCGTCTGCGGGGACAGCGTGACGCCCTCGCGCGTCATCTTCTCCAGACTACCCAGCACCGCCACTGCGCGCGAGGCGATGTCGGGCAGATGCGCCAGCACGCGGGCGAGTTCGCCGGCCCCTGACATCGCGCCCTGGATGCGCCCGACCGGTCCGAGATTGCGCTCGATCCATTCGCGCACCACGGGATCGGCGATCTTCCAGATGTCGAGCTTGGGGTCGAAGCCGCGCGCCACGCCTTCGACCACCACCATGGTCTTCTGCAGCAGGATCAATTCGGGACGCGTCTGCATGTCGAACAGGCCGGTGACCTCGAGCAGCAGCGTCAACAGCCGCGCCATCGAGATCTCCTCGGCGGTGCGATTGTGGATCGGCTCGCCGATGGCGCGGATGGCCTGCGCGAAATTCTCCACCGAGTGATGCCCCGGCACATAGCCGGCCTCGAAATGCACCTCGGCGACGCGGCGATAGTCGCGGGTGATGAAGCCGAGCAGGATCTCGGCGAGGAAGCGCCGCTCCTTCTGCCCGAGCCGGCCCATGATGCCGAAATCGACCGCCACCAGCCGGCCGTTATCGTCGAGGAAGAGATTGCCGGGATGCATGTCGGCATGGAAGAAGCCGTCGCGCAGCGCGTGACGCAGGAAGCTCTGGATCACCTTGCGGCCGAGATCGGGCAGATCGACCTCGGCTTGCTCCAGCCTGATACGGTCGTTCAGCGGGATGCCGTCGACCCATTCCATCGTCAGCACGTTGTGGGTGGTGCGGTCCCAGTCCACCGCCGGCACGCGGAAATCCGGATCGTCCTTGATGTTTTCCGCCATCTCGGAGAGGGCGGCAGCCTCCAGGCGGAGGTCCATCTCCATCGCGACCGAGCGCGACATCGTGTTGATGACCTCGACCAGCCGCAAGCGCCGCGCTTCGGCCGAATGGGCTTCCGCCTTGTGCGCGACAAAGAAGAAATCGGAGAGATCGCGGCGGAAGCGGGAGGCGACGTTCGGCCGCAGCACCTTCACGGCCACCTGCTGGCGCACGCCGTTGCGCTCGATCTCGCCGCGATGCACCTGCGCGATCGAGGCGGCGGCGACTGCGGGGCCGAGCCGTACGAAACTCTGCGCCAGCGGGCGTTCCAGCGACTGCACGATCACAGCTTCGGCTTCGGCCTGCGGGAACGGCGGCAGCCGGTCCTGCAGGCTCTCCAGATCCTTGGCCAACACTACGCCGACCACGTCGGGCCGTGTGGCCAGGAACTGGCCGAGCTTGAGATAGGCCGGCCCGAGCCGCGTCAGCGCGCGCGACAATCGTGGGCCGGATTTGGCGCCGCGCCGTTCGACCAAGCGGGCGAGCTTCACCAGGAGTTGTGCCGGCGGCGGCACCAGGGCCGGATCGACGACTCCGAACACGCCCTCGCGCGCGAAGACGTAGGCGGCGCGGGCGAGGCGCGCGATGTGTGTTGTTGCAGAGATCACAAACGCCAGCCCGAATGCAGCGCCACGATGCCGCCCGAGAGGATTTCCCATTTCACCCGCGCAAAGCCGGCGGCAGTGATCATCTCGGCAAAGGCGCTGGGCCGTGGAAACTTGCGGATCGATTCGACGAGATACTGATAGGACTCGGCGTCGCCGGTCACGGCGCGGCCGAGCGGCGGGATCACCCTGAACGAGAACATGTCGTAGAGCCGGTCGAGGCCGGGCACGTCGACAGTGGAAAATTCAAGACAGAGGAAGCGGCTGCCGGGTCGCAGCACGCGATAGGCCTCGCGCAGCGCGACATCGATCCGCGGCACGTTGCGGATGCCGAACGCGATCGTGTAGGCGTCGAACGAACGGTCCGGAAAGCTGAGCGCCTCGGCATTGCCGGCGACGAACGAGACCCGTTCATCGAGATGCTGGGCGCGAGCACGGTTGCGGCCGACCTCGAGCATGTCGGCATTGATGTCGCAGACAGTGGCGCGGAAACCGGGACCGCCCGCCTTCGCCGCCCGGAAAGAGATATCGCCGGTGCCGCCCGCGACGTCGAGCAGCGCGAACGGCGCTTCGCTCTTCGGCGGATTGAGCTGGGTGATCATGATGTCCTTCCAGACCCGGTGCAGGCCGATCGACATCAGATCGTTCATCAAGTCATAACGCGACGCCACGCTGTGGAACACCTCGTTCACCAGCGTCTGTTTCTCGCCCAGGGGAACGTCCCTGTAGCCGAAATGGGTGGTTTGGTCCCGCCGATCCATCAACGCATTACCTTAAGGAGCGCGACCATAGCGCGCCCGCCGCAATGGCGCTATCACGTCAGCACCTCCGCGCACAATCCGCCAAACCGGCTGTGATCTGGCGGATTGTTGGCAAATTGTTAATTTGGCGGGCGAAGGGGCGCAAAACCGCTTACACTTTTGCCGATCCCGCCCCGCGTGAATGACCTTTCCATGCCCGAGCTCCCCGAAGTCGAGACCGTCCGCCGCGGCCTGCAGCCGTCCATGGAGGGTGCGAAAATCCTGAAAGCGGAAGCCCGCCGCAAGGACCTGCGGTTTCCCTTTCAAAAAGACTTTGTCGCGCGGCTGGAAGGGCAAACTGTCGCGGGTCTCGGCCGTCGCGCGAAATATCTGATGGCGGACCTGACCTCGGGCGACGTGCTCTTGATGCATCTGGGCATGTCCGGCTCGTTCCGCGTGCTCAAGGACGATGACAAGGCCGCGCCGGGACATTTCCATTACGAGCGCAATCAGGACCGCGCGCACGATCATGTGATCTTCCACATGTCGTCGGGGGCTGCGATCATCTTCAACGACCCGCGCCGCTTCGGCTACATGAAAGTGATCGCGCGCAACGCGATCGAGGACGAGCCGCTGTTGAAGGGCCTCGGCCCCGAACCGCTCGGCAACGAATTCGATGCCGCGATGCTGGCGCACTCCTGCGCCAACAAGAAAACCAGCCTGAAGGCGGCGCTGCTCGACCAGCGCGTGGTCGCAGGGCTCGGCAATATCTACGTCTGCGAAGCGCTGTTTCGCGCACGCCTGTCGCCGCGCCGGCTGGCGGCAACGCTTGCCAGGAAGAAGACGGCGGAGCCGACGGAGCACGCAGAACGACTGGTCACTGCGATCCACGATGTGTTGAACCAGGCGATCAAGGCCGGCGGCTCATCGTTGCGCGACCATCGCCAGACCAATGGCGAACTCGGCTATTTCCAGCATTCGTTCCAGGTCTACGACCGCGAAGGCGAGAAGTGCCCGACTCCGGGCTGCGACGGCACCGTGAAACGCTTCACCCAGAATGGTCGTTCGACGTTCTGGTGCCCGAAATGCCAAAAATAACCGACAATAATGGGAGCGACGTCATGAGCGAGAATTGGCGAGATCGCGCGGCGACACATTTCGAGTGCGAGAAGCAACCAGCCATCTCCAGCCGCGGTATGGTGGTCAGCAATCATCCGCTGGCCTCAAGCGCGGGCGCCGAGATGCTGGCCGCTGGCGGCAATGCCATCGATGCGGCGATCGCGACATTGTTCACGCTAACCGTGGTCGAGCCGATGATGGTCGGCATCATCGGCGGCGGCATGGCGCATATCCGTCTCGCTGACGGCACGCATCGCTTCATCGACGGCCAGAGCACCGTGCCGCTCGCGGTCCGTCCCGACACCTACAGTTCGAAGCCGGGTTCGGCGCATGACGTGTTCGACACCGTCGGCGATGAGAATTGCGTGGGTGCGAAGGCGGTGGCGGTGCCGGGTTCGCTGATGGCCTGGTGCGAGACGCTGCGGCGATTCGGCACCATGAGCCTTGCCGATGTCATGCAGCCCGCGATCAAGCATGCCGCCCGCGGCTATGCGGTGACGCCTTACTTGCACGAATGCATCCGCGAGAGCGCTGCCGATATGCGCAAGGACAAGCCGATTTCCGCGATCTACGTTCCGAACGGCGAACCGCTGAAGATCGGCGAACGCGTGGTGCAGGCCGAATATGCGGAGACGTTGCGCCATATCGCCGAGCACGGCGAGGCCGCGCTGTATCAGGGCTCGCTCGGCGATATCCTCGTCCACTACATGGAGAAGAATGGCGGATACATTCGCCGCGCCGATCTCGCGGCCTACAAGACCGTCGAGCGCCAACCGATCCGCGCCGATTATCGCGGCTGGGCCATCCTGGGACCGCCGCCGCCGGCCGCATCAGGCGTACACATCGCGGAGATGCTGAACATCCTCGAAGGCTACGACATCGCGAGCCTTGGTTTCGGCAGCGCCGAGACGATTCATTATCTCGCCGAAGTGCTGAAGATCGCCTTCGCCGATCGCGCAGCGGCAAGCGGCGATCCCGCCTATGTCAACGTGCCCGTGGAGCGGCTGACGTCGAAAGCCTATGCCGAGGAGCGCCGGCGTGCGATCGATCCCAATCGGGCGCAAGCCTGGGGCGGGGGCGTTGCGCAGCTCGAAGGCGCGCATACCACGCATCTGACGGCGGCGGATGCGTTCGGCAATGTGGTTGCGACCACGCAAACCATCAACAATCTGTTCGGCGCCAAGATCCTGATCCCCGGCCTTGGTGCCATCGCGAACAATTACATGCATCTGTTCGATCCGCGTCCCGGCCACGCGCTGTCGCTGGCGGCCGGCAAGCGCGTCACCACCTCGATGTCGCCGATGATGGCGCTGCGCGATGGCAAACTGAAATATGCGCTCGGCCTGCCCGGAGGAAAACGCATCTTCCCCAGCGCAATGCAGGCGCTGATCAACCTGATCGATCACGGCATGAGCCTGCAGGAAGCGGTCGAGGCGCCGCGGGTATGGACCGAGGGCAATGCGCTCGAAGTCGAACTCGCCGTTCCCGAGAGCGTGCGCGAGAAACTCGCGAGCCTAGGTCACACGGTCGCGCCGGTATCCTCCGTCGCCGGCGGCATGAACGCGATCGAGTTTGATGAGGATGGCCGCATGCTGGGCGCCGCCTGCTGGCGCGCCGACGGCACGCCGATCGGGATCGCCGGTGGGCTGGCGCGTGCGGGGGTAAGGTTCAGATTGGCGTGACGTCGGCTCCCTCTCGCCGCTCTTGCGGGGGCGGGACGAGCAGAACTCGCCCTGAGAGGGTTGGGGTGAGGGGCTGTCTCCGCAAATTCGGTAAGAGATGAGTTCGCGGAGTCAGCCCCTCACCCGGATTGCATCTGCCGACGCATCCGGCCTCTCCCCGCAAGCGGGGCGAGGGGAGGAGCGAGCGCTATTTCCGCACGCAGATCACGCGCACCACGGCGGCCTTTGCGTCGGTCGATGTGCCATTCGCGGTCACACCATGGGCTTTCAGGAAGCCGCGCACCGTCTCGGCCGGCGCCAGCATCGCCTGCGACGCGGGTGCCGCATTCGCCGGACCGGCGACGACCACCGGCTTCAGCAAAGCGAGACCGGCGAACTTGCCGTCGGTATCGAGCGCCGCGGCACCGGAGAAGCCGATCGCGGGCGCCGGCGTCAGCGTGACATCGCTGCCAACAGCCATGGCTGTCGCCTTGGCGCTGCTCACGGCGTTGCCGCCGCCCTGATTCTGCGGATCGGCGATGCCGGTGAGGTCGAGCGCCGGCTTTGCGCCAGTGGCGCCGATATTCAGCGGCTTCAATCCGCGCGCGCCATAGATGTGCAGCAGCGCGAGATCGTGTTCCTTGTCTTCGGCGATCCGGTCGGCATTGCCGTGACCGGCAATCGTGATCGCGATGCATACGTCGGTGGCCAAGCGGTCGGTCACGATCGCGCCGTCGTCGCTGACGACAACGCCAGTGCCATATTCCACCGTCTTGCGCGGCGGGGGGCCTGCAACCTGGGGACCTGATGGGAACGGGTTGAACGCGCTCGACATCGCGATCACCACCGGCTCGACGGTATTTTCAGTCGCCTGGTCGTAGAGGATGGTGAGGATGCGAACTTCGTCGCCCTTGAACGTGCCGCGGATGTAGAATTTCTTCAGCCCCTGCAGGCCCGACAGCACGAAGAAATCCGGCTTGACGACGGTATAGTCGACGGTCCGCCCCGGCTCCTTCTCGCGTTCGGCAAGTTTTGCAGTGGTCGGGCTCGCCTCCTTGCGGCGCGCCAGCACGACCTGGATCGTCCCCGTCGGTGACGTCCATTTGGCGCCGTCGACACCGCTTGCGAGTTGCGGAACCAGTTTTGAGGGAATGCCGAGCCGCGCTCCGGTGCCGGGCTCGGTGACAATCCGCCAGCCGACGCTCTCCTGTTTGCGCCGCGCGGTCTCGGCCAGCACGCCACGCTCCTGCGGGTTGAGCACGCCGGTCGGCTTGCCGCCGCGCGATTTCTGGAATTCCTTGATCGCGTTGACCATGCGCTCGCTGACATCGCCCGTGATCGCGCCATTGTACTGGCCGACCCAGGCGAGATCGGATTGCAGCGCGAGCCGCTCGGCCTGCGCCATCCCGTTGGCCGTCTCCTCGGGCTTCTGCAGCGCGGGGCGGACCGGCACGGTCGCGACTGTCTTCGGTTTGGCGCCGGCGGTGGACGGCGGGGTCATCTGCGCCTGTGCGCTCCCCATTGTCACGACCATCAATGTTGCCGAAAGCACCGATCTCATGACAAATCCGGGAGGTTATTGCGCGGTGGGTCGATTATGCACATCTGCTTGGTCGGCAACAACCACACCTGGGTTCACGACTCCGACCTCATCCTGAGGAGGACGCGAAGCGGCCGTCTCGAAGGATGGGCCACGGGCGAGGTCCGGGCCTCATGGTTCGCCCGGCGATGCGATAGCATCGTCAGGAGACGCCGCTTCGCGGCTCCTCACCATGAGGGTTTGGCGGTGGCGATAAGGATGTAAGCAACAATGCTGACTGCTGACGAACTCGAACGCTACGCCCGCCACATCGTGTTGCGCGAAGTCGGCGGGCCCGGGCAGGCGGCGCTGAAGGAGGCTTCGGTGCTGGTGATCGGCGCCGGCGGCCTTGGCGCGCCGGCGCTGATGTATCTGGCGGCGGCCGGCGTCGGCACGCTCGGGGTCGTCGATGACGATATCGTGTCGCTCTCCAATCTGCAGCGCCAGATCATCCATGCGACGCCGGATATCGGCAAACGCAAGGTCGACAGCGCCGCCGAGCAGATCCATGCGCTCAACCCGCATGTCAATTTCGAGGCGCATACGGTGCGGCTCGACGCTGATAACGTGATGTCGCTGATCGGCGGCTATGACCTCGTGCTCGACGGCTCCGACAATTTCGAGACGCGCTATCTCGTCTCCGATGCCTGCTTCCTCGCCGGCAAGCCGCTGATCACGGCCGCGCTCGGCGTATTCGACGGCTCGCTGACCACGATCCGCGCGCATGAGAAGAATGCCACCGGCGAGTTCAATCCGACCTATCGCTGCCTGTTTCCCGAACCTCCGCCGCCCGGCACGGTGCCGGCCTGCGCGGAAGCCGGCGTGATGGGCGCGCTCGCCGGCATGCTGGGCTCTATGATGGCGCTGGAGGCGATCCGCGAGATCGTCGGCTTCGGCGAGGGCCTGGTCGGGCGCCTCTTGATGGTGGATGCGCGCGCGATGCGCTTCGAGACCCTGCGTTACGCGCGCGATCCGGCCAATCCGCTCAACGGTGACAACCCTGTCATCACCGATCTGAGCGGGCATCTTTGAGTGTCACGAAGCGCGCTTCTCGCTGTCCATGTGCTTCAAGTGCTCCTCCGGATAGCGGCCGCCGGCGGCGACGCCGGGCGGAAAGGCGTTTGCCAGCGCGGCGAGATGCGCATCCGTCAGTTTCACCTCGAGCGCGCCGAGCGCCTCGGTGAGACGGTCGCGGCGGCGGGCACCGACCAGCGGCACGATATCCTTGCCCTGCGCGGCGACCCAGGCAATCGCGACCTGCGCCGGAGATGCGCCGACGTCCTTGGCGATGGCGCGAAGTGAATCCACCAACGCCAGGTTGGTGTCGATATTGCCGGCCTGGAAACGCGGGCTCAGCAGGCGGAAATCCTGCGGGCCGGAATGCTCTTTCGACCAGTGGCCGCTGATCAAGCCGCGCGCCAGGACGCCGTAAGCCGTGATGCTGATGCCAAGCTCGCGGCAGGTCTTCAGGATGTCGTCCTCGATGCCGCGCGCTACAAGCGAATATTCGATCTGCAGATCGGCGATCGGATGCACGGCGTGCGCGCGGCGGATGGTCTCCGAGCCGACTTCCGAAAGGCCGATATGCCTGACGTGCCCGGCCTTGATCAGGTCAGCGATCGCGCCGACGGTCTCTTCGATCGGCACGCTGGGATCGAGCCGCGCCGGCCGGTAGATGTCGATATGGTCGGTGCGGAGCCGCTGCAGCGAATAGGCGGCAAAGTTCTTCACCGCGACTGGCCGGCTATCGTAGCCGAGAAAACCCCGGTTGGGATCGCGCAGCGCGCCGAACTTGACCGAGATCTGCAGATTGTCGCGGCTGCGGCCGGCAAGCGCTTCGGCGATCAGCATCTCATTGTGGCCTATGCCATAGAAGTCGCCGGTGTCGAGCAGCGTGATTCCGGCATCGAGCGCCGCATGGATCGTCGCGATGCTCTCGTTGCGGTCGGCGGGGCCGTAGAAATCCGACATGCCCATGCAGCCGAGGCCGATGGCCGAGACCTCGGGGCCAGTTGAGCCGAGTTTGCGTTTTTCCATGGCAGCTTCTCCTCGAAATGGGCGGCGGATGGATGCCGCGCGTGACGAGGCGGATATGCGCCACGTTGATTATTTCGATAAGCTGGACAATTGAGAATAGCTTGTTCACTATAGCGAACAATGCAGGATTTCGACCTTCGCGACCTCAGAGCCTTCCTCGCTGTGGCCCGCACGCAGAATTTTCGGCGCGCGGCGCTGGAGCAGCGCGTCTCGGTCTCCAGCCTCAGCCAGCGGCTGCGCGACATGGAGGAGCGGCTCGGCGTGCGCCTGATGAACCGCACCACGCGCAGCGTGGCGCTGACCGAGGCCGGCGAATTGTTGCTCGCGCGCGTGGGCCCTGCGATGCGCGAGGTCGGCGCGGCGCTCGATCAGGTGCGCGGCTTACGCGGCGTGCCGTCAGGTCGCCTGCGCATCAATGCGCCGCCGCCGGCCATCGACCTGGTGCTGGCGCCGATGGTGGCGCCGTTCCTGGCAAAACATCCGCAAGTCGATCTGGAAATCATCGCCGAGAGCGCGTTCGTCGACATCGTCGCGGAAGGGTTCGATGCCGGCGTGCGTTATGGCGAGCATCTCGCGCAGGACATGATCGCGGTATCGCTTGGGCCGCCGCAACGCTACGCAGTCGTGGCCTCGCGCGACTATGTCGCGCAGCATGGCCGGCCGACGCAGCCAAAGGATCTGCTCGACCATCCCTGTATCCGCACCCGCTTCGGCAGCGGCGCGATGTACGATTGGGAGTTCGAAAAAGCAGGACGCGTCGTCAAGGTGTCGCCGCCGGCCAAGCTGATCGCAACCTATCTCGGGCTTGCGCTGCGCGCCGTCCATGACGGCGTCGGATATTGGGCCACGTTCGAGGGATATGTGCGCTACGGCGTCAAATCCGGCGCGCTGGTCAGCGTGCTCGACGATTGGTGCGCGCCGTTCCCGGGCCCGTTTCTCTATTATCCGAGCCGCCGCCAAACGCCGCCCGCGCTCGCCGCGTTCGTGGCGTTCGTTGCGGAGTGGCGCAAGCGGGAACGGCGGAGGAAGGTCCCGTAGCCCGGAGAGCCAGCGGGTCGCGCGAACGCGCGCCCGATGACAGGCTCCGCGCAATCTGGGGCCACTTTATCCGCGAAGAGTGAAGTGCACCCTTATCGTGAGACACGATAATCAGGGACAGGTGCCCGCCGCTTGAGGCGGCAGGGCGGGTTGATGG